>CAZKLH010000001.1:0-36606 GCA_964553595.1 uncultured Gammaproteobacteria bacterium
CGAAATTCCCATGATTCCCGTATTGGTAAAAAAAGATTTGTTACTTTCTGCAAATGCATTATTTGGTATTGGGGTCTATGGATCAGCATTGCTTGGCTATGCGCTTTCTGGTCCGTTTTTTATTCTCTTCGGACAAAACACGGTGTTTTTTATTCTCGGTATTTTCTTTTTTGTCGCAGCTGGTTTTATTATGCTTATTAAACCCGATGAAACAAGCCATACACGAATTCAAAAAAATACAAAAAAAATTGTTGGCACGATGAAAGATGAGTTAAAAGTTGCTTTTTCTCTGATTACGAAAACCAAAAGAATTTACTATTCCTTGTTTCTTTTAGCGCTTTCTCAAATTATTGTGTTAACATTGGCAGTTGTTGGTCCTGGATTTGCAAGGCAAATTTTGGGAATTGATGTTGATCAGTTTCCGCTGGTTTTCGCAACACCCGCTGCGTTTGGTATGGTTGTCGGAGGAATTGTTATCGGGAGTTTCTTCCATGGATTTTCGAGGCAGAAAAGTGTCCAGATAGGCATTATTGTTTCTGGCTTGGCGATACTTGCGCTGCCGTATGGATCAAGAGTCACTTCAAGAGAGATTGTGCAAGCTATTAATTTATACCTGCCGCATATAGTTACTATTACTGTTTTGCATCTTATGGTTTTTCTGTCGTTTATTCTAGGATTTGCAAATGCGCTTGTTTTTGTTCCAGCAAATACTGTATTGCAAGAAGAAACATCAGATGAATTGCGGGGGAAAATATATGGTGCACTCAGCGCTCTTTTAGGGATCTGTTCGATTATTCCGATTGCAATTGTCGGACCATTAGCAGACGTGTATGGAATTGGACGAGTACTTTCTGGAGTCGGTGCTCTTTTGCTTGGCTTGAGTTTCTTTCGGTTGGTTGTCTTTAGAAAGACTCGTATATAATTTATGCATCCATTTCTTTTACTATTATTGCTTTTTTGTTTTTTTATTTTTCTGTTTGTGTTGTATGTTATTTCCTATGACGATTTTGTCTTAGTTCGGAAGGAAATTTCTGTTGAGCAGCTCTTTAATATTGCATTTCTTACTGCGTTTGTTGGACTTTTTTCATCCCGTCTTTTGCATGTCTTGTTTTCTTTTGCGCCAGGGTTTCTTAATCCAGTGGTGTTTGTGCTTTTTCCTTATTTTCCAGGGCTTTCACTCGCTGGTGGAGTATTAGGCGCAGTATTATTTTTAACATCATATCTTCGGTCTCATAGATTGCCAAGAGGAAGAATAATTGATGGGTTTTCTGTTGCGTTTTTAACGTCTCTTCTTGTTGGTTTAACGATATCTCGCGTTGCTGATGTAATAAAAAAACGCCCAATTCCGATTCCGTCAATCATTGTAACAACGTTAATCTTTTTGTTTTTTATTTTTTTTGTTGTTGTATTACTTCCGCGCCAGAGGAGGGGAGAGTTAAAAGATGGAACTCTTGGGTTGTTGTTTTTGCTTTCATTTAGTGTCAGCATCGTTCTTTTTGACATACTGCAAAAAGCGGATAAGATTTTTTATTTTTTAGGCAAAGAAGGAATAATTGGTTTGTGCATGTTTTTTGCCTCTCTTATTCTTCTTGTAAAACACGAACGCATTATAAAAATTGGGAAAAAGAAACATTTTTAAAACCGTATGGAACCGTCTATTTTATATCAAGATCAGGACCTGCTTGTGTTGAATAAGCCAGCAGGAATCACTGTGAATAACTCAGACACCACAAAAGGGCAAACCACAGTTCAGGACTGGATAGAAAAAACAGTGCACATTGGTAAGATGGTGCCACTGGATGATCCGGATGCGGATTTTTATAACAGGGCTGGTATTGTGCACCGTCTCGATAAGGAGACTTCGGGGATTCTTCTTGTCGCAAAAACTCCCGAGTCATTTAAAAACTTGCAGGCGCAGTTTAAAGAAAGAAATGTAAAAAAAACCTATGTGGCATTGGCTCATGGAAATGTATTGCAGCAAGAGGGGGAAATTCGCATACCCGTTGGAAGGCTTCCTTGGAATAGAAAACAATTCGGAGTTATCCCAGGAGGGAGAGATTCGATCACAAAATATAAAGTTCTTTCGTATCATGAGCATTCAAATGTAACACTTTTGGAATTATCTCCAGAAACAGGACGAACACATCAAATTCGGGTGCATCTAAAATATTCTGGACATCCGATTTTTTCTGATGATTTATATGGTGGGCGAAAAACCGCCAGAGCGGATCGAAAACTATTGCCTCGGCTTTTCCTTCATGCTGCAAAAATTTCTTTTACGCATCCAACAACTGGGGTTGTTATCTCTTTTGAAAGCGACCTTCCAACAGATTTAAAAGATTTTTTAGCGGGATTGCATTGATTTATTGAAATACACTTGTTAGTATAAATAGAATCACATATTTTAGAAGGAGGTGAGCATATGGGAAGCTTTGGCGGGTTTTATAAAGGCGAAAAGAAGAAACAAAAAAAAGGCAAAGAAGGCAAAAATAATACTATCTCTTCTTCTGGCGCTCCTGTATTTACTCTACCCGAACTCATCGTAAAAAAGAAAAAGGACGAGTAGTGGCTCCATAATCGTAAAACGTTTCTGATTCTTATATGCGCAGAAAGAAGAATGTCCAGCCCAACAATCTAAAGATTGTTCTTATTTTTTTTGTTGCCGTCGTTTTTTTAATTGGCATATCTTTGTTTGTCCGGTTTCTTGCTCTTGTAAAAGAAAGTAAATTTGATGGAGAACATCAATTTAATCTTTTGGTAACGCAACACGCAGTGCAAAAAAATACATCGGTGATTCTTTCGTTTTCTCCAGATTCCCGCGAACTCTCTATTGTTACCATTCAGAAAAAAACGGACCCTTTGGATGTCGAGAGATTATTAGAAATTCCCATAGATGGAGTGATTTCTTTTCCAAACGCGTTTCCGGTTTCTTCTGTCTCTTCTCAAAAAGATGTTTCCCTGCTTTTGTATAAAACGATTGCGTCTTATGGATCAATGCATACAACGATTACCTTTCTTGATCTCATACGCCTATCTTTTCTTGCACAAGCTCTTTCTAAAAACGCGGTAACAGCAGGAGCAATAGATGATCAAGCGGATCAAATGACGGTATTTGCAATTTCTAGCTCACGTTTTATCGATAAAACATTTACATCAGAAAAACTCAGTATTCAAATTATTAATGGTTCTGGAATTTCTGGGTTGGGGAGTAGGCTTGCCCGGTTTATTACCAATATTGGTGGTAATGTTGTTTCTGTTATTACAGCAGACAATCTGGTTAAAGATTCAACAATTGCTTCTGACCAAAAAGACTCATACACATTCGAGAGACTCCGCGCTATTTTGGGATTTAGTGAGGCACAGTTGGATAAAAAAGCAATTTCTGATATTATTATAACCATTGGAAGCGATTCAGCGAGAATGAAAATCGCTTTTTGATTCTATGTTTTTTGTTGTTATTATTTTGGCGATTGTGTCTGTAGCTTGGGCTTTTTGGTCATTAAAAACAATGCCAAGCGATAAAAGCGAAACGAGTCACGTGAGAAAAGAGCTACTCAAAAAGAGGGTTATATTTCAGAGTAGATCATCTTCAGGAGAATAAGATTTTCCATCCTCCCGATCTTCCGGGTCTACACTTTTGTGTTTTGAAGAAGTAATAGTGATTTTTTCTGAGAAAACGAGGAGTTTTTCAGAGGAGATAAACGATGGTTGGTTTTTAAATTTATTTGAACGTTTGGTTTCTTTTATAAAGATTGCGATATGTTTATCTAAAACAGATTTTACATGTGCTTGATATGCATTGCCGCCATTAAGGAATTTAATCAGTCGTCTCCCAATGTTGTCTGGCAACATTCCTAGGTAATGCTTGTCGTTTCCCAATATAAACATTTTTGAGCGTTTGATAGAAAGGATTACCGATTCTCCTGTGCGAAGTTTTGCAATTGTTTTTGGTTCTGCCACATTGATGAGCTCTACTATTTTTGTTTTTCCGGTTTCTTCCAGAAAAATGTTGCTTATTAATTTTTGATTATTTTGCGTTTGCTGTTTTTCGGTTTGGCTATTTTTCTTTGAAGCTTTTCCTGAGAGGCGAGAAAGCCCACGAAGTGCAATCGGATTAAGAATGTCTAATGCTAAAACTTTTTGATATGCAGCTTTTGCATCTTTATTTTTCCCCAAAGCAAAGAGTGCAAAAGCAAGTCTATTGAGCGCTTCGATATCTTTTGGGTTTTCTTTAAGAAGTTCTTTGTTAGAGGTTACAGCAGCGTTCCAGTCTCCGAGTAGTGCAGTTTGGATGGCCTTTGTCTTTAATATTGACATGTATCTATCTCTTGGGCAAAAGAGACTTCTGCCAAAGCTAAATCTAATTTGAAAATTGAGTGTAATTTTACATCCTTTTGTTGCAAAAGTCAATATTGCACTGTACAATAGATAGCTATATTCACTATGAGTGGACATTCAAAATGGACACAGATTAAACGACAAAAAGGCGTTGCAGATATTAAACGCGGTCAGGCATTTACTAAATTGGCGGTCGCAATTACTATTGCTGTACGTCAGGGTGGAGGAGTGGGGGACCCAAGCCAAAATTTTAAACTGCGGCTTATTGTCGAAAAAGCCAGGGCTTTGAATATGCCTAAAGAAAATATTGAGCGGGCAATTCAACGGGCATTCGGGAAAAGTGGCGTCCTTGTTTTAGAAGAAGTTGTTTACGAAGGGTTTGCTCCAGGGCATGTCTCTGTTATTGTTGAGGCTGCAACAGATAATAAACAGCGAACAATCAACGAGGTAAAAAATATTTTTGACAAAAATGGTGGCACGCTCGCTTCTCCTGGTGCGGTTTCGTACCAGTTTGAAAAAAGAGGGCTTATTACCGTCAAAAAAAATGGAACGTCTGTTGATGATGTTTTTTTGCTTGCTGCAGATTCTGGCGCACAGGATGTTGAGGAAATGGGGGACGAAGTTGTGGTTTACACCAAGCCGGAGGACTTAGCTGCGGTTAGAGATGCCCTTGTTAAAAAAATTACTGTTACCGATGCCGAAATAACACGAGTTCCTACAGTTACTGTTCCATTGTCCGATAAGGATATCGCACAAAAGGCCCTTTCATTTATTGAAAAACTTGAGAGTTTGGATGACGTACAAAAAGTCTACGCAAATTTCGATATTTCAGACGGGCTTTTGCAATCCGTTGGATCAATGGCATGAGAAAAGCACGGCTGCAATTTATTCGTCTTCCTTTCTTTGCTATAACCAAAAGACAAAAGTTTATCCTTTCCGTTGGGGTATTGTCTATTGCTCTTTTTCTCTCAGAGCAAATATTTGGAAAATCAGGATTTTATATTGCATTTGCCCTGTCAGCTCTCGCTTCTGCTTTATTTCTTTTGTGCGAATATCAGGATATTGGGAAAAGCTTTTCTTTATATTTTTTTGCTCTTCCCATTTTTCTCTACACTATAGCAATTGAACTGTTTTATTTCTTAACCCCAGGGCGCATCATAACTCGTCTTGCAATAACCATCCTGTATGCAATTGGATTGTACTCATTGTATTTAAGTCAAAATATTTTTATTGTTGCATCACTGCGTACGATTCCGCTTTTAACTGGCGCTCGAATTGTTACATTTGTCACAACATTTTTTTCGTACCTTCTTTTAACAATTGTTTCTTTCTCTTTGCATCTTTCATTACCAATCACCGCATTGTTAATTTTTTCTTATTCGTTTGTTGCCATATTTCAATCGATTGCGATATCTTTTGAGAAGTCTTTGCTGCGTACGTTGCTCTGGGTTTTTGCTCTCTCTGTGTGTTTGTTGCAAATTTCTATTGTGATGTGGTTTTGGCCTGCAAATCCAACCGTTATCGCAATTTTTCTTTCTGTGTTTTTTAACACCTTTGTTGGGCTTTCGCGGGTGTGGCTCGAGAAACGGCTTTTTAAAGGTGCATTGTGGGAATATATTTGGGTAGCAGTAACTGCGTTATTTATTCTTTTAGCATTTACTTTGTGGCGAGGGTAATTTTTTAAAATTTAACCAGGTAGGGAAGAGGAGTGGTGTATAACCGTTATCAATTAGTAACGTCATCTGCTAAATATCCTATAGTCCTATAATTAAAATTGATATAGTTTGATATAGTTACTTTTTTCCCGATGTGGATATCTTTATTTTCACGAGAATAGGGTCGACTTTTCACAGGATACGAATAGAGAGGCATGTCTCTTAGGAGGGCGTGCTTCCGCTTCAGCTTTGCCAGATACCGCAGATTACAGGTGTATTCGTAAGTCGAAAAAAATACGAACGGCACTCTTCTGAGGTATCCGAAGAAGACTTTCCAATCTTCGTGTTTTCGAGGCTAAAGCATGTAGTTTGGATTGATTTTAGGCGCTAAACTACAATACCTTCTGTGATACTATATTTGCCATTCGTCTTGATGTTGACGAGCGTTTGTACGTCTCGATGAGAAACTGTTTGCTGTAGGTCATTGTAGATGCCATTGTGTATACAGCTAGCAGAAGAGCGCTTACTCTCTTGCGAGAAGTTGCAGTAGTGAATCTATGCGAGTTGCTTGTCAGTTGTAAAAAAAGGTTTTATGCCCTGTTGGAGAAGGAAACCATTAACGTCGTACAATAATACTTTTACGACGTGGTTGTGGCTTGGGCCTTGGAGGAGTGGTTTTTCATCAGTTCTATTAAGACAGAATTTTTTCGCCAATTTATATTCATGGAATGCGCTCGAATACCCGATGCACATTTCTCTAAAGATATGATAATTTGCAGTCATCCCCTACTATAGGACTTTGAAGCAAAAAAAGATTTTTGAAAAGATTTAGCAGAATAAAGGAGATTTTCTGTGAAAGCTATTGAGCGAATTTTTCAAGGAGAAGTTCTCGAAGATCCCCATTCAAGCCATCATAGCCCATGGCCCAAATACCAACACCTTTCAGATTCTTGCGATTAACATAGTCGTATTTTACGCCAAGAGATCTGGTGTTTTCGAAGTGAACTTCATGGACAGTTTGAGTTGTGGGATCGGTGTAGCGAAACCAGGGAGTTTGCGCTGTGTCATCCCAGGAAATATCATCATTCTGATTCGTTGATGCAATTTCTGCATACGAAACCATTTTTACATTGTCTGAAGAATTTGTTGGATTTGAGACAGGCCAGTCGTATCCATAATACGGCACAGCAAGTATGAGCTTATCTGGAGAGACTTTTTCTAAATATCCCTGCATATATCCGAGGATGCTGACGTCGCCTTCCATAGGCGCTACAGGGCCTGGGCTGCCAAGCGGTGTGTGGATGTCGTATCCCATGATAACAAGGGCATCAACGTTTTCTTCAAGCGCAGTGACATCAAAAATTCCATTTACAGAAGCAGAATTGATGTAAGTATCCACAGTAAGGATTGCATGTGGAGATTGTCGTTTTAACTCAGCATTGAGGTTGGTGATAAATCTCGTAAAATTATCTCGCGTTTTTTGATCGGTAGTTCCAACATATTCAAAATCTATATTAATGCCATCGAGAGATTTGCTGCTTATAAGTTGCAGCGCATTTGAGATAAAGGTTTTTTGCGCGTCGTCTGACTGGATGAGTGTTTCTATGTTTTTATTGTCAAAATTTTTTATTGTAAGCTCTAGTTTTATTTTTCGTTTTTTAACCCTGCTTATAAACGTTTGTAATTTTGGATCGTTCCACATTGTCCATCCGCCGTCGGCTGACCCGTCGGATTGTGTGGTCACAATATTCCCTTTTCCATCGGTATCAATGCCAAAAAGCGCAACAGAAGTAATTGCATTGAGAGACACTTTGTCTTGATCGGCAAGCATCCAGTATGGAAAGAATCCGAGTATTTCTTTTTTTGGAGTGCCTGAGATTGCAAGGGTAACGTTTGAAGCAGGAAACGAAAAGATGCGATCTGCATCAATTACTTTGTCGTTGGCAAATACCGGCGAGACCACAAAATTGCCAGACGTATCTTTTTGCTGTGGTTGCGATGTTGCTGCGACTGGTTGTTTATTAAAATATTGTTTTAAGGCAAACGATCCAAAGATAACTCCGGCAAAAAGAAGCAGAATAACGATAACGACATGCGAAGCAATGTCTGCCATAAGAAGCTTTTTAACAGCTCGGGATGATTTCGGCTTTTGTGCGTCTGAAAGCGCATCGGTATATATAAATTCATCGACAGGAGAAGGTTTTGTTTCTTTCAGTGCTTGTTTGAGGTTCTGTTCGATTTCTTGTTTGAGGTCTTGAGACATATGTTGTTTTTCTTTGGCAATATCTTGTTGTAATGCTTTGAGTGAGTCTGCGAAGGTTTTTTTTGCCTCCAACAACTCGTTTTCTAATTGTTGCTTTGTTTGCTCCATCTCTTTTTTCTGGTTTATAACTTCTTTTGGCGGTTCTGGCGGTGGTTTTACTGTTACGCCGGCTACTGCAGGTTTGGTGAGTTGACGAACTGCTTCATCGAATTCCTGCTCTGTTATACCATAAGATACTAAGTTCGCTTGTAGTTCCCTAATGGCATTTTTGAAATCTGGGTTTTGCTGGATATAATTTTTAATCAGACGTATGTAATCGTCGCGCATACTATTAGTATGGCGTTTCGAAGAGCGTTTTGTCAACCAATTCTGCTGTTTGATAATTGACAGGTGGTGATGTAGCGTCGTACAATAAATCATAGTATGTCCTCTCTGCCACAATTCATTGACGAATTTTTAGAGTATTTAGAGATCGAAAGAAATTGCTCAAAGCTTACAATTCGAGACTATCGTCATTACCTTGACGTTTTTTATCAGTGGTACTCCTCTACTCTACCGTCTAAACAGATCGACGATTTAAACCTTGATGATGTGCGAAAATACAGAGTTTTTTTGGCAAACAGGACAGATATCAAAGGCTTGACTCTTAAAAGAGTGACGCAAAATTACTATGTGATTGCACTTCGTTCGTTTTTGCGTTTTCTTATAAAACATGATCATAAAACACTGGAACCATCAAAAATAGATTTACCAAAAACCGAAAGTAGAAGTTTGAAATTTTTGGAAAAAGAGCATGTCGATAGATTGGTAACGTCTGTTGACACATCTGTTGAAGAAGGAATTCGAGATAGGGCAATTATAGAACTGTTATTTTCAACAGGGCTTCGTGTTTCTGAATTGGTAAAGCTCAACCACGCTGCAATTAATCTGGAGCGACGCGAATTTGGTGTTATTGGTAAAGGTGGACGTGCTCGTGTGGTATTTATTTCGGATCGGGCATTTGAATGGACACAGCGGTATATAAAAGAAAGGAAAGATAGGTTTAAGCCATTGTTTATACGATACTCAGGAAGGGTTGTTGAGGAAAACGATGGAGAAAAAATGAGATTAACAGCCAGGAGTGTTGAGAGGCTTGTTAAAAAATATGTACACCTTGCAAGATTGCCAGTTGATGCAAGCGTTCACACACTGCGACACTCTTTTGCAACTGATTTACTTACCAATGGTGCTGATTTGCGCTCTGTCCAAGAAATGCTCGGGCACAAAAATATCGCAACAACGCAAATTTATACACACGTTACCAATAAGCAGTTGCGAGACGTCCATGAGGCATTTCATTCAGGGAATAAGTAGCAACTTCTCTATTGGGAGAAGTATTTATTCATGCTATAATCAGCTCGTTTATGGCAAAAGAAGCATATTTTGAAGCGCAAGCCGCGGGAATGGTTGGGGTTTTATTAGGAGACTTAAGAACAGGTAGTTTTCGTCGTCATTCTCCTGTGTTGCCTGGTGAAATAGAACACCTCCAAGACCAATTGTTGTTTGCTGCGGTGGACGGTGATGGAAACAATTTTCCAATAGGGGCAAGAATTCTTATACGAGATGCGGGAGAAATAATTGCTGGATTGGGTGGTATGTATGAAAATCTTGGAGAAAAAATTACTGAGCTTGGAGAATATATGCTGGATGCAAAACCCGATGTTTTAAGAAGAATAATTCGTGATAGAAATCCTGGGCAAAGTGAAGGACGTCATGCAATCTGTGAGGAATTGCAAAATGTGTTTTCTAACGGACATGCAAATAGTAAAGCCTCAGATGCATTGTCAGGAGAAAGAAGAATCAATGTTGCTAATTGGCTTTTAAACCGGTCTCGGTAATAAATTTGCCCTGTGGATCTCCTTTTATTTTTCCGTTTTCGTATACAAGGCTTCCTCGAAGAAATGTTGCAATAGGTCTTCCTATTAGTTTCATTCCCTCATACGTTGACCAGCCGCATTTGCTTAAAATGTCTTCTTTCCTTACTTCCCACTCGTGATTTGTGTCGATAACAACAAAGTCTGCGTCTTTTCCAACTGCAATCTCCCCTTTTTGCGAAAAGCCCAGGATTTTTGCTGGATTATACGATGCAAGCGTTGCAATTGTTGTAAGGCATTCTTCGAGAGTTTTTGTTCCAAATCTTTTTTGCCAAGCTGTTATTACTGCGGGGAGTGTTTCTTGAATATTTGGCATACCAGATGGTGCAATCCATACATCATTTTGCATTTTTAATTCTTTTTCGTGAGGAGTGTGTTCCGAACAGAGCGAATCAACTTTTTTTTGCCGGAAGAGTTTCCATACAGCATCTTGTATTGCTTTAGAACGCAATGCTGGTGAAACTTTTATTCTATTCCCTAATTGTTTATAGTCGTCTTTATTAAATAAGAGTTGGTAGCTGACTAATTCTCCAAAAACAGCAACGCCGTTTTTCTTTGCCGAGGAAACTAGTTCAAACTCCTCGGGCGTTGAAAGATGCAATAGGAAAAGTTTTGTATTATATTTTTTTGCAATCCGAAGGGCGCGTTTTACGGCAGTTGTCACCACGTCTTGCGGCCGTACTTCTGACCAAATTTCTGGACTACTCTCCCCTCTTTCTTTATAGAGCTCGTTGTATTTGTTAATGAGATTTTGATCTTCTGCATGAATGGCAGCAAGCATGTTTCTTTTTGCCAAAATTGCGAAAATCTTTTCAAGTGTTTCGTCGTCTGGAATTGTTGTTGGTGTTGTTTCGTGCCCTGCCATAAAGATTTTTATACCAACGATTTTTTTTGGATCGACTTTTTCAAGTTGGTCAAGTGCATCAGATGCTGCTCCCATAAAAAAAGCGTAATCTGCAAACGAGCGATTGCTGTATACTGTATTGATCTTTTCATCTAACCGTTCAACCGTTGTTGTGGGTGGATTTGTGTTGGGCATGTCGATAACTGTGGTAAATCCTCCAGCAATTGCAGCAGACGTACCGTGAGGCACGTCTTCTTTTGTGGTTTGTCCTGGTTCTCTAAAATGGCCATGCACTTCGATTAGTCCCGGAAGAATATAGTGGTTTTCGAAGTTGAAAACATTTCCTAGAGATGGCTTAAATCCTGGCTCGATTCGTATTATCTTTCCGCCATCTTCAACAATTGTTGCCTGAACGATTTTATCGTTTAATACTAGTTTTCCAAATACGGCAGAAGACATAGGTATATATTATTGTTTTACAACGGGTACTACTTTTGTTTGCAAGGTTCCAGTAGCAGTTTTGTAAATCTCGATATTCTTTTCCCAAGCTGGATCCATAGTTGGATAATCACTTCGATAATGGGCTCCCCTGCTCTCTTTGCGTTTTATAGCGCTTATAATTATTGCTTGCGCTGTTATAACCATTTCTTGTAATTCCAAACACATCTGTAATTCTTTTTTGTTTTTTGCTACGACGTTCGCTGCTTCTTTTTGTATTTTTTTAATTTCTTGCTCGGCAATTTTTAACTTTTTTTCATCTCGGATGAGCCCGACATTATGCCACATGAGTGTTTGTAATTTGTTCAAAACAACATGCACATCAGACCCTTTTGTCTTTTTTAAAAACGAGTTAATCCGAGCTTCCTCTTTTTTAATTTCAGAATCAAGAATAGACATCTGTTCCTTTTCGCTGCTTTCTTTCGCTGCTGCAATCCCGACGCGTCTGCCAAATACTTGCCCTTCGGCAATAGAATTTCCGCCCAACCTATTTGCGCCGTGAATATTTCGTGTTACTTCTCCAGCGGCAAAAAGTCCATCAACCGATGTGTTTCCCCATTCAGAAATATTAATTCCCCCCATCATGTGATGCATCGATGGATACACTTCCATGAGCTGTTTTCGGATATCAATCCCCTCTTCCTTAAAATCTGAAAAAACATCGGGAATCAGTTTTTCGACATCTCCTTTTTTCCAATGCCTTACATCCAAGTACACTCCTCCATTTTTTGTTCCTCTCCCCTCCTCGACTTCTTGATAAATTGCCCGAGCGACTTCATCGCGTCCTGCCAATTCCATTCGTTTTGGCTGATATTTTGTCATAAAGCGTTCACCAAGTGTATTTGTTAACATGCCACCGTGACCCCTCACCTTTTCGGTTATCAGTCTCCCTTTTTTGTTGTTTGGGTATGCGATGCCAGTTGGGTGGAACTGAATCATCTCCATGTCTACCAGTTTTGCGCCAGCATCCAAGGCCCATGCATACCCCTCGCCAGTATTTGTTGGTGCATTGGTATTAATCAGGTAAAGCATTCCTCCCCCGCCAGTTGCAACAATGGTTGTTTTTGCTTCTATAATAGAGATTTTTTGCGTGTTTAAATCTAAAACAAGCGCTCCAACAACAGAACCTTTATTGGTAAAAAGTTTGGTGACAAAATGATCTTCAAGATACGGAATGTTCAATTTCTTTATTTCTTTTACCAATCCTTGCATCATTTCCCGTCCTGTATAATCGCCTGCGCAAAGATTTAATGGTGCTGATTGTTTTCCCCCAGCCCAGGTGTAGAATGTGCCATCGGGAAGCTTATCAAACTTTACTCCATAACTTTCTAAATCATAAATCCTTTCTGGCATTTCTTCTGAGAATATTTTCGCCATTTTATAGTTGTTAATATGCCATCCGCCATTAATAGTGTCGTCAAAATGTTGCTTTGGTGTTGCTGGGGCCTTTATAGCAACATTAATCCCTCCCATTGCCATGCTGGTGTGCGCATCGCCAAGTTTTTCTTTAACAATAATAAGCGTTTTTGCCTGTAGTTGTGCACTTTCGATTGCAGCTCGAAGGCCTGCTCCCCCGCCGCCGATAACCAATACATCGGTTGTAATTGTTTTAAAATCTTTTTTGAGGATTTTTTTCTTCATATTATTTTGCAGTTTATTATAACAAATCTTTGTGTGGTTCTCTGTCTTAAAATGATGAGATGATTTGAATATTTCTTGTTAAGCATTTATACTTCTTTGCGTGATTGGAGAAAACAGAGCGCGAATACAAGGCTTGGAAAGATTTGTCGATGACTCCTATGATTATCGAGATAGTTATTATGATCTAAATCCTGCCGCCCTTGGTGAAGATCTTGCCAAAGATATTAAAGTATGGTTGGAGGAAAACGGGCGGCAACTCCCGCAGGGTGCAACCTACTTGGCGATGGGCGCAGGTCAAGCAATTCCTGAATTTGCTTTAGCAAGATCATTGGGAATTTCTGATCAAAATCTCACGCTTTTAGACAAAAAATTCTCCTCGGCTACTCTTATGCATTTTAAAAGAGAGCATCCAGCTGTGCAAATAATCGAAGAAAACGCATTTAGATTTCTTTCTCGGGATCAGAAAGGAAAGTATTCTGCTATATCAGCTATTAGTATGGAATATGCGTTTCGAAAAGGGTCGATGCCAGGATTTATTGAAGCCTTGTCTTTTATTGTTTCCCCTGGAAGTTTTGCAGCAGTTCATCCGTATTTTGGTAATGAGGATATGAATCTTTGGCAGCAAAACGGTTTTGAGCCTCTTTTTTCTAGTCCAAATATTCTGCGACCACCTACATATCATATGGTGTTTCAAGGAAAAGGGAGAAGTTAATGCAGCGTTGATGATATCTGTTAGGTTGGAATAATCGTAGCGCTTGGAGTAGCGGATGGTGTAATACTTGCTTCAGGGGTAGCTGTTGGGGTGTCAGTTGGTGGAACATCAGTAGGAGCTGGCGTAGGAGTATCTGTTGGGGGTGTTGTTGGCGTTTGTGTTGGAGTTGCAGTATCCCCGCTCGTTGGGATAGTCGTCGATGTTGGGGTTGATGGTGCAGGCGGTATTGGAGTATTGGATGGGCTTGGAGTTGGAACGCCTGTTTCTATAGTACTTGATCCAGCGACTTGACCTGTTGGCTTTGGTCTTCCAAATAAGTTAAACGAGTTAAACGGATCAGCTTGAGAAGACTTTCCGGATCCAAATAATATTATTGCTCCGACAAAAACGATAATCGTAGCAGACGATAACACTACGACCAATGGAAAAGACGCCCGAGGCTCTGTTTCTTTTTGCGGTTCTTCCATGGGAACAAAAGATGGATCCATATAGCAGAGTCTATTTTACAACAGAATTATAATAAGTGCGAAGCGGTAAAGAAGGGTTCGTTATCCCCTTCCTTTTGTTTGAGTTGGAAATCTTCCTGCAAGTGCAGCTTTATCATATTCAAGAGTAACTGCTCGTATTATTTTATAGAGATCCTGGGGGGATAATGGGACTACTTTAGATGAATGAGCTGTATTTATAGACTGTTCATTCTCAGAAGTATATATGTCAGAAAATGCTATTCCTCGTGGAGTAAAATCATCGACAACTTGATACTCAACCGTCGTGAATGGATTGGGATAGTCGGGAATATTTGAAACTTCATTGGTATATGCATACGCGCTAGGATTTTGTATAGCTACTATCCGAAATGTATGATAGTTATTATCGCGTTGAAATGTCTCATTTGGTAATGGTTGTGGTGTCTCATTCTGTCTTGTATATCGTATTAAAGAAACCATTTCTCCGTTTTTCGTAAAAAAATTCACCTCTCTCATATGTACGATCAATGTCACTTGATGTTGCTTCATTCATATGTGGCTTCCCATCTTTAAAGACAAGATCAAATTGCTCATTGAACTGCCGTGTCGTTACTGTTTCTCTTCCTTCAAAAAGAAATTGTACTGGAGGTGTTTGGTCAGTAATGACCCCTAATGCGTGAAGGATATCTGGTATCTGAGGGATGCTTTGTGTTGCTAAGACGCCTGCTCCTATGCCTGCAAGAAACATTTGTCTTCGAGTAAATGAATCCTTCATTAGTTGTGTATGGTAAGATACTTTTGTTTTAAAGTCAATGTTGAGAATCGGTGGAGGGCTAAGGCTTCGTTTGACGCAGTTACTTCTTCTTTCTCTTGCTTTTCTTGACTTTTTTTAAAGCCAGCATTTGGCGCTTTATTTCAAGTCGTTTTTTAGTTTTGTGTGAATGGGATCTTTTTTTCTTTCCTACTCCTGTATCTCTTTTTGCCATACATATATTATACACTATTTTTTCTGGGCATGTGACACATGCTGTATGGATTCTGAACTGTCTTCTTTTAGTCCACAAAAAACCTTGCGCGAGGCAAGGCTTCTTGTTCCATTTGACAATGGTATTAGGCGAGCTTTACATTTTTTGCACTTGGTCCTTTTTCGCCATCAACAACGTCAAATGTAACGGCTGCTCCAATTTGAATTTCATCAAAAGTAACACCGACTAAATCTTTCGAGTGAAAGAAAAGATCTTTGGTTTCTCCCTCACGAGAGATAAATCCAAATCCTCTATCTGTTTTTGTTTTAACTGTTCCGTTCATAGTATTTTTGATAGATTTATTGAGTAAATCTACTATATCATCCTCCTTTCCTCGTTATAGTATATCATTTTAGACGACAAATTATTATACCTAATAGGTGGAATGCCAAAGAGGATTATTTCGTAATCCATTGTTGAATTTCCCAGATGTGTCCGTCGGGGTCGGTAAAATAGGCAGTTCGTTGCCCCCAGGCTTGTGTGGTTGGCTCTTTTATAAATATGACGCCTTTTTGCTTGAGGCCTTGAAATTCTTTATCAATATCTTTTGACTGCGGAAATGTATATATCGCTCCCCCAGCATGTTTCATGTATTGGTTTCCCACCAGTTTTTCAATCTGGGTTCTGCCATATATTGCAAGAAAACAGTTTTTTAATGTAAATTGACAAAATTCTTCCTCTGGAATTTCCCGTTCAACTCTAAAATCCAAAATATCTTTGTAAAACGTAATCGACTCTTTATAATTATCGGTAATTAAAATAATCCATTCTACTCCTCTTTCTTCCATGGTGTGATTATAACAAATCTCAGTTGGGGTATTTTATGAGGTCAAGATTCAAACCAGATTGGGCTTTTGTTTTTTGAGTTATAACTAACGGTTATTTCATCATCTTTTTTAATGTCTGCTAAAGCCACGAAATCAATGACTTTTTCTTTTTGTTTGTACTTGTACGTTGCGTTTGATTGGTCGGTGTGGTTGTAGAGTGATCCAAAACCCAACGCGAGCATCATTTGCTCCTTCTTTTTACCAAAAAAGAAAAAGTAGGTAACAAGAAAACCTTCGCTTGCATGAGGTATTTCGTATTCTGGAATCTCGATAACGGGGCATTTTTCTATAATCTCGCCCTTCTTAATAGCACATTTTGCAAAGACTCCCCGCCCGGCATTTTTCATTCTTGATTGGGAAACATATATACTAGTGGCGGGAGCGAGTCTATTCATTTATGGATTATATCAAAAATACTCCTGAGGCTATGTATGTCTAAGGCTGGATTGTGCGTGAAATGTTAGGTATGACTCTCTATTAAAACATGATTTAATCATTGAGTAATACGCCATCAGTTTTTTCAGGTATTGTTGGCCATGCAATCGGTTGCCAGTCAATTCGGTTCCTGCTTAGATTTTTTCTCCGCTCCTGACATATAGAAAACCACATATGAAATTGTTTTTCTTTGGAAATATATTGTTTTTGGTTGCCACTCATAATATCTCACCTCTTTTCATGTATCTTAACTATATACTGTGCTAGCTAGATCTCTTCCTCGTGTCCTTCCATAGATTTATCTGTTGTATATCGGTAAATTATTCTTCCTCCTGTTTCCGCTACCGAAAAAAGGATGCTAATTAAAAACCAGAACCACGTAAACTGTGCGGAAGGAGACAAGAAAACAAGTAATAAGTAAAATAAGGTTGCCATACGAAAACCATTTTATACATGCATAAATTATTAACTAAAGCTGTGTTTTAATTGACCAAAAAATGATGGTCTTTTTTCGTGCTCTTCAGAGTTTTCTTCAATGATATCGTGCGGATCCTTTTCTTGTAGGCGAGTATTTTCATTCGATAAATTGTCATTTTCCTTTTTGAGTGCATCAATTGTTTTGAACGCTTCTTTGAGCTTTGCATCCTTATCTCGTATGGAAAGTGTCGATGAAATAGTATCAATTATGCTCATAAGCCAGCTTATAAAAATGCCAAGCAACATTGACCCGATTACTATGACGTACAGAGGCACTCCGGGTACAAGAAAATTGGCTATTACAATATGCGCAACTCCAGTATTCTGTGTTGCAAAAGAGGCCATTCCTAGTCCAAAAATAACGAGTAAAAGTAGTGAGATCATATGTATAATTAAACGAGATTTATTTAGTAAATATGCTAAAAAATAGTAAGAATCTTGTAAATTATGTCTCTTGTCATGCTCTTCAGCAATTTGTCGAGGTTCATGCTATAATATGGTATGGTTTTTAATAGAAGTAATCGAGGTGGGCGTGACTTTAACAGACGAAGCTTTAACGGTGGTCGAGATGGAGACAGGCAAATGTTTAAAGCAATCTGCAGCAACTGCGGAAAAGAATGCGAAGTGCCTTTTCGACCCACAGGAAATAAGCCTGTGTATTGCAGCGATTGTTTCCGAACCATGGGTATGGGTGGAGGCAATGATTCAAGACGCTTCGACGACAGAGATTCTAGACGGCCACAATTCGACAATGGCAGCAGAGGCGCATTCCAACCTAACTATAAAGAACAGTTTGAGGCACTCAATAACAAACTCGATAAGATCTTAAAATTGCTCAATCCAGAAACATCTGGGGAAGCACAAAAAGTAATTGCAGGGCCTCAAGTTGAGAATCTACGGCCAATTAAGAAAGCAAAAGTGAAAAAGCAGATCTCAGTTGAAAGTCAGGCAGTTCCAGCAATAACAGCATCCCCTACCGAAACTCCCACAGAATAAATGCTTGATCTTCCTTATGCGCAATTTGCAACTGCAATTGATAGCTTATCAAATATTTCGTCCTCAGGATCTAATTCCCCAGTATTTTTTTCAAAATAATCCTGTAATATTGCAAATTCTTGATTCGTAAGAAAATCGCCTTGCAAGGTTCTCTTTAAGATCGCGGGTCTCCTCAAAAAACTCCAGAGTTGTTCATTAACTTCCTTAACTGATTCTCCTATTTCCAATCTCCAAGTTTTTACCCATCTATGTAATGTGGCAAGTGGAATATTTGCATCCTCTGCTATTTGTGTTAATGTTTCCCCTTTTTTCTGTAAAGCTTTAACTTTTTCGTATGGTTTTTTACCTAATTTTTGTTTTATTTTTCTCATCATGTCTGTGCGAATTTTTCTTGAAGAGGCCTCAACTCTTTTTTCTTTTTCATCAGGAGCTAGATGTCTCCAATATGCTTTTACAGATGCGACTCTTTTGGATATTGCGTTGATAGTCCCCTTTTTTACCCTATCTCGCTTCATCGGATCCTGCATTGCAATTGTCATCGCATCGTTTCTAGATCTTGAAGGGATACCAAATTTCTTCATCCATAGAGCAGGTGTTTTGTTGCCAGGTTTACCTAAGCCAACGAAAACACCTATATCTTCTATTCCCATGCCTTGGTCGTATAATCTTCTGAGTAAAACTTCAATAGGTTCTCCAAATCGTGTTTCAATCTCTAACATTTTTGGCGTTTTTCGGGTAGGACTCTGTATAGGATCTGAAGATGAGAAAACCACTACTGCTTCTCCAAGTTTTACCGCATTGTCGGATACATTGTTTAATCCTTCAATTCGAGATTTCTGTTCCCCAATGGTTTGCAATAATGGTCTTTCACGTTGAACTATTGATGGCCTACGAAGAATTTCGATACTCATAAAGGAGAATATACAGCAAATTGAGGTCAAAATCAAACTATAAGCCTCTATTTACTGAATATCAAAATCCTTCCGAGATTCTTCAAAAAATGAGGATTGTTTTCCTATACTTTTCTTTTCCCATTCTTACATAAATTTTATATATCACTGTTACACTTCGGGTAGATAATATGAATACCTTTACAACAACTAACGCAGGAAACACAATTTTATCCAATAATGTATTTGGTGGATCTCTTTCTCATACGAGTTTCATGTGGGATAACCTAATCATCGAAAAACGTATTTCGATAAGCTGGCTATATAAACTCTTCAAAGGAAGTATTTTCCACGCTTTTTGGGTAGTATTATCATCGTCTGTAGCATAAATACACAAAAGAGGATTAGAATCTTTCTTGAGGCTTGAGGCAAATCGATAGGGCCCTACTCTTTGGGGATTAATTTGGTAGCAGCTTCAATGCTCGTATTTATTGTGATGAGTTGAATTCCACTTTGTACGCCAGAAATCTCATCGGTAAATTCATGCAATCTTACAACAACAGGTCCATGGATTCTGCCATCGATACCCTCAACAGCTTCATTTTCAGGAATTTTATACATGTTGGAATTTCCAATTCTTTCTGGTGGCATAGAGATACATTGTATCAGGAAAAGTATCAAAAGTCAAAACTATAGGATTATTTGAGAGATGAATTGAGGCATTTTCAGCTCTGGGGAAAGAGGAGGTTAGAACAAAACTAATGAGCTTTTAAGTAATACAGGTCAACTTTTCCTTTTTGTCTCGATTTGGCATCAAGCTCCTTTAATTTCATTACGGCAGTAGGCAGTACGGTATAGAAAGGCATGCCAAAGAGTAGTAAACCATCTTCACTTACACTTTCGTCAACATCAAGGTTGATATCAGGATAAGAACCACCACTAAAAAAAGCTTGTCCATCTCCATCTCGACAGACAAAGAAATCCACCTGTACTCTATTGGCTTCGAGCTGTTTTCTTTTTTGCGGATCTGCCATCATTTTTAGAAAATCCGGGTCACCATAGAACGGTAGCATGTTAACTCGATAAATGTCTCTTCCTTCCCTTTTCATGGGTCCATGAATACTTTCTAATTCAGGAGTGATGGATGTGAAGTAATCCTCTGGTATTAAAAAATCGACATCGGAATGTTCTCTGTATACTTCTCCTGTTGCTACAGCACATCCGACCCCACCTATTAAATATCCGTTTGGTTTTAATGTGTCTGGACTTGTCATCCTTCGGGAGAATGAATACGCTGTCGAAACTGCAAGATATGTCTTTTGGCTACGTCTAAGTAGTTCATCGCTGGTTCTGGGTGAGGGGTTGAGTAACCTAACTCTTCCGGTTTGATCTTGACTAGTAAAAATCTTACGTAACTGTTCGGGTGTTGGTTCAGGATTTCTCCGTGGTAATTCACCAATTGGCATGGAGCTATTCTATCAAAGATATCTTTGGAATGCAACTATAGGATGTTTTCGCAATTGCTCTGCCTGCAAGAGAGGACATTAGAACTTATTTTTTGTAATACGCCACTATGTTTTGAGACGCTGTTCGTGCTAAATCAATGAAAGTTGCTATTTGTGTTCTGCTCATTCCGGACATTTCGAAGCGTTGGTGATTTCTATCAGTAGCTCGGTCAACGTTTCTGTTTTCCTCAGCTCTTATCTCACCAGTTATTGCAACTGCTGCAAAATCTGTTGCAGCTCGTGATACTGCTCTTTTTTGGCGGCGAGTTAGACCCGTTAGTTTGTCGCTAAAAGCAGGATCTGTAGCCAACATTCTTCTTGCACCATCTCCATTTGCTCTTTTGAATTCTTGACGTGTTCTTAATCTTTCTGCGTCTTCTGCAAATCTTTGATGGTCAATATCTGGTTTTCTAGAAAACCCTGGAAAATATTCACCACTATACATGTCGGAAATTATATCACACTTTCAGATGTATGCAACACCTCGCGAAATATAAATGATTAGACTGCAATGTCAGCCTTATCATCATGTCCTGTTGGGCTCCGAGGAGTAGAGGAGATGGATCTATCTACTTTACTAAAAGATCATTGAGGGTTTTTGTTTTTTGTATTCCTTGCCCTAATTTAATAAACTCTTTTGCAGCATCTCGGAAAATTTTTCCTTCAGCAGGCATGCCTATGTTGTAAAAGTGTCTTGATACTCCTTTCCAATATATGGCACTGTATGCAGCTATTTTTCTTCCAGAGGGTAAAACATCTTGCGTTGAAGATGCTCCCCTGAGATTTTCTTGCCTGCTATTCATACGGAGATTATAGTAAATGAGCAGTCGCCTTTCAAGTATACCTTACTTCTGAGGGTAATGACATTAATTAGATTGTAATACCAACCTAACTCACATGTTCTATTCAGCTCAGATGGATAGAGGTTGTTAGAACTTTCTTCTGCAGCACATTAGAATCTATTGTTCGCTCTATAACTTTGTAGTATTATCTAGCTATGGAAGCAATCAAGCAGTCGTATCGTATTAAAGCCTCGGTTGCAGATGTGTGGCAAGCGCTTGTTAACCCTAAAATTATAGAAAAATGGGGCGGTGGCCCGGCAAAAATGAATGAGAAAGTAGGTTTTAAGTTTTCTTTGTGGGGTGGAGATATTCATGGCACAAATAAAGAAGTTGTTACAGAGAAAAAGTTGGTTCAGGAATGGTATGGTGGTGGTTGGTCAGCGCCATCACTTCTTACTTTTACATTGCATGGAGATACTACTGAAACCACTGTTGACTTGCTGCAAGAAGACGTTCCCGATGCTGAGCATAAAAATATTAGTGATGGGTGGAAAGACTACTACATGGGCCCGCTCAAAAAGCTTCTCGAGGAATAATTATAAACTTAGATATTCGTCCCACGCTAATACATGAAGATCATTAAGCGTTTTTGTAGTGAGTGCCTTTATAAATAGTTCTGCTTTTTGGCGGTTGGTGTAGAGAGGAATATTTTGGTCAATGGCAGAACGTCTAATTGCATAATCGTCGTCGATATCTTTTTTTACTTCTGTGTCTACCAAATTAATTGCCAAATCGACAGTATTTTTTTGAAAAAGTGTTAAAAGGTTTGGTTGTTTCTTCTCGTGAATTTTATACACAGGTTTTGTAAATACACCATTTTTGCTCAAAAACGCCGCGGTTTTTTCTGTTGCAAACAAAGGCAATTTCATTTTTTGTAATTGTCTTGCTGCGTCTAAGAATTTTACCTTATTTACTTCTCCACCAAGGCTAATAAACACTCCTTTGTGTGGAATTTTTCCACCAACCGCAAGCTCCCCTTTTAAAAACGCTTCTTCGATATCTTGCCCAAAGCACGCGACTTCCCCAGTTGATGCCATTTCTACGTTGAGCATTGGATCGGCACCTGTGAGTCTGGAAAAAGAAAACTGCGGGACTTTTACTGCAACGAATTTTAGTGGAGGCAACTTGTATTGCTTTTTATCTGGCACATCGAAAAATGCATCAACAGCAAGGGTTATTAGGTCAATTCCTGTTACTTTTGCGATAAAGGGAAATGTTCGGGAGGACCGCAGATTTACTTCGATAACCGAAACCTCGTTATCTTTTGCCAAAAATTGAATATTAAATGGACCGCTAATAGAAAGTGCTTTTGCGAGTTTTTTTCCGATGTCTTCTATTTTGTTTTTGGTTTCTATATAAATTTTTTGAGGAGGAAGCACAATCGATGCGTCTCCTGAATGCACACCAGCGTTTTCAACGTGCTCTGAAATCACATGTGCTGTGATAACTCCTTTTTTGGCAATTGCATCAAGCTCGATTTCTTTTGCATCTTCTATAAATTTTGATACAGTTACTGGATATTCTTTAGAAACAAGCGAGGCCTCTTTGAGAAAATAGGTCAGTTCTTCCTCGGTGTGACACACATGCATCATGGTTCCCGACAATACATACGAAGGTCGTATCAAAACAGGAAATCCAACATCTGCACAAAAAGCAAGTGCACTTTCTAAATTGGTAAACGAGTTCCAGGCTGGTTGTTTGATAGAAAGTTGATCAAGGAGTTTCGAAAACTTCCCTCTATCCTCTGCTTTGTCTATATCTTTTGGATCGGTTCCCAAAATGTGAAAACCGTAGGATTGGAGTGATTGTGCTCGGTTATTTGGTGTTTGCCCGCCAACAGAAATAATAATTCCATAAGGGTTTTCGAATTCATAAATATCTGCAATTCTCTCAAATGTTAACTCTTCGAAATATAATCTGTCGGAAATATCGTAGTCTGTTGAAACTGTTTCTGGGTTGCAGTTAATAACAATGGATTGTTTCCCATGCTTCTTAAGATTCAAAACAGTATTCACGCTTGTCCAATCAAATTCAACCGAGGATCCAATTCTGTATGGTCCAGATCCTAAGACAATAACTCCTTCTTTGTTTGTCGGTAGTACATCGTTGTGACTTCCGTTATACGTAACATATAAATAGTTTGTTTTTGCGGGGAATTCACCAGCGAGCGTATCTATTTGGAAAACCGAAGGTGTGATTCCAAGTTTTTTTCGAAGCGCTCGAATCGCAAGACCGGTTGTTCCGACACGTTCTCCAATGCGCTTGTCTGAAAAACCGAGTTGTTTTAAAGCGAGTAATTGCTCTTTTGTGATTTTTTTAATATCTGGAGAAATATTTTTTTCAAGAGTAACGATATTTTTAATTCTGTATAAAAACCATGGATCGATGCCAGTAAGTTTGTATACTTTTTCAACCGTCATGTTTTGTTTAAATGCCTGTGCTATTGCAAACATGCGGGTTGGTGTTGGGTTTTCCAAAAGCGATTCAAGAGGCTTTTTTATTTGTATTATTTTTTCGTTTATTGCGCCCTCAAAGTCTAAGTCAAGCATTCGTATTGCTTTTTGATATGCTTCTTCAAATGTTCTGCCAATTCCCATGACTTCTCCAACCGACTTCATGCTGCTGCCTATTTTTTCGTCTGCTTTTTTGAATTTTCCCATGTCCCATCTGGGAATTTTTACTGTAATATAATCAAGCGCTGGTTCGAAACAAAATTGTGTTTTTTTGTATAGTTTATTTTGCAATAATGTTAATTTTTTTCAAAGCGATAATTTCGCAGCAACATAGGCAAGCGGATACCCCGTTGCTTTTGAAGCCAAAGCAGAACTCCGTGAGAGTCTGGCATTTAATTCAATAACATAACTTTCCATGACACCATTTTTGGGATTTGGGTTTAAGCCAAACTGCACATTGCACTCCCCGACTATATTAAGACTTCTCGCAATTTCTATTGCCTGAATGCGCAGCGTGTGGTATTCAGAATTTGTCAGTGTTTGGCTTGGGGCAACAACAATCGATTCTCCTGTGTGAATACCCAGCGGATCCATATTTTCCATGTTGCAGACAGTGATGCAATTATCGTACGCATCTCGCACAATTTCGTATTCAACCTCTTTATAGTGGTGCAAAAATTGTTCAACAACGATTTGTGACACATTTGCAAATGCACGCTTTGCAATTTCTTCTAAATCTTTTTTGTCTTTTGCAATCCCCGACCCCCAACCACCTAGCGCAAATCCTCCTCGAACCATAACAGGAAATCCGATTTCAACTGCCGCGTCAAATGCCTCTTTTAGCGATGAAACAATAATTCCTTTTGCTGTTTTGATGCCTAATTTTGTGACCCGTTTTGCAAATTTACTTCTGTCTTCTGTCGCATCAATCGTATCGACCTGTGTGCCTAAAACTTTCGTATGATATTTTTCAAAAACCCCTTTTTTATAGAGTTTTAAACCACAATTGAGCGCAGTTTGTCCGCCAAAGCCAAGCAAAATTCCATCTGGCCGTTCTTTTTCAATTATCTTTTCTACAAAGTAATCACTTACTGGTAGAAAATAGACTCGATCTGCAAGAAAGTCAGACGTTTGAATTGTCGCGATATTCGGGTTTATCAAAACTGTATGAATCCCCTCTTCTTTTAATGCTTTTATTGCCTGGGAGCCTGAGTAATCGAATTCGCCTGCTTCTCCGATTTTTAACGCACCCGATCCTAAAACAAGAACTTTTTTTATAGTTTTCATTGTATGTTTTTTAGAAAATGATCAAAAACCCATTCTGTGTCAACAGGTCCTGGTGTTGCTTCTGGGTGAAATTGTACAGACATAAAGGGAAGTGTTTCGTGAATCATGCCTTCATTTGTCCCATCATTTGCATTGGTAAACCAAGATTTAAATCCTTTTGGAATTTTTGAAACTGCAAAGCCATGGTTTTGTGTTGTGATAAAACAACGAGGAGTCCCTTCGAGCATACACGGTTGATTTTGACTTCTGTGTCCGTATTTCAATTTTTTTGTTTCCCCTCCTGCTGCCAAAGCTAAGAGTTGATGGCCAAGGCAAATACCAAGGGTTGGGAGTTTTTTATCTAAACTCTTTTTTATTGTTTGAATTGTTTTTGAAACTATTGTTGGATCACCTGGTCCGTTTGAAATAACAAGGCCATCAAAAGCAAGATTTTTTTCAAATGGGTCGAAGTCCCACGGAACTGTAGTTACGCTAACTCCCCTTTTTAGAAGATTTTTTTCAATAGCACGCTTTGAACCACAGTCAATAAGCACAATATGTCTTTTTCCACCTTCGGTCTTCGTTGGTTTTTTAACAGATACCATCGAAACAAGATTTTTTTTGTTGGGATCGTCGTAAGGGATATTTTCGTTATCAAAAACTATTTTCCCAAGCATTGTCCCCTTTTCTCGAATTTTTTGAGTAAGAAATCTTGTATCCTTAATTTCCAGAAGCGGAATTTTTTCTTCTGCAAACCATTTGGCAAGTGTTTTTTTATTTTGAAAATGAGATGGTGTGTCGATATAGTTACTTACAATAAGCCCAGAGACCATAATGGTATCTGATTCCCAAAATTTTTTATCTGGTATGCCGTAGTTGCCAATAAGAGGATAGGTCAAGACAAGAATCTGGCCTTTATATGATGGATCAGTGAGGCTTTCTGGATAGCCCATCATGCCGGTTGAGAAAACGACTTCTCCGCTCATGGATTTCTTTGCTCCAAAGCTTACTCCTTCGATTTTTGTTCCGTCTTCTAAAATAAGCTGTGCAGTCATAATCAGAGCATCATCAAAATTTGGAGTTATGTTTATTAGAAAACTATGGTTATTTTATTTTTCCAAGCACTAGCGCTAAAAGAGCCATTCGAATGTACATACCATTTCTGACTTGAGAACGAAGATACACAGCCCTTGGGTCAACGTCGATAGCTGTATCGATTGTTTTTATTCGTGGGAGAGGATCCATGATTATCATATTTTTGTTGCCGTATTCATCCAAAAGCTTCGGAGTAATAACGAATTGGTATTTCAGTTTTTCGTATTCCTCAAGAGAGGTAAATCGTTCTTTCTGGACCCGTGTCCAATACCAGAAGTTGCAATCTTTGGGAATGTTTTTTTCGCTGGTAATTTCTATAATTTCTATGTCTCCTTTTGTTAATTCAGATTTTTGTTGTTTTGTGAGTCTGAGTTTTTCTGGAGAAAGGAGGTATACAACATTTCCTTTAAAAAGCGATAAACCTTTAATAAGCGAATGAATAGTTCGACTATTCAGCGAGTCTCCAGCAAGTAATGCTTTTAAATTGGTGAGTCTGCCAAATTTTTCCTGAATTGTAAAAAGATCAAGCAATGCTTGCGTGGGGTGTTCTCCAATGCCATCCCCAGCATTAATTATAGGAGCAAATTCGCACGCCTGGGCTGCTTTCTGTGCAGTTCCAACTTCTGGATGGCGAATAACAATTGCTTCTGAGTACGCTTCGAAAACACGAACTGTGTCTTCGAGTGTTTCTCCTTTTACCGCCGAGGAAACTTGCAATGGATTTTGATATTCAATTGTTTGTCCACCAAGTCGCTTAGTTGCGGCAGAAAAACTACTAAATGTTCTGCTTGATGGTTCATAAAACACAAGGGTGGTAATTGTGCCGCTTAAAATAGTTGAGGGTTTGGAGTTAACAGCAAGACTTCGCATGTCTTTTGCGTGATCAAAAAGAATGTTTAGATCGTCATTAGAAAATTGGTCTAAAGAGAGAATGTCTTTGCCTTTGAAGTTCTTTTTGATGCCTTGTGAAGATGTTGAATTTGTCATAAAAAACCAGAGCGTTTTTATCGGCTCTGGGGTTTTACTTTACAGAAAAAAGCGCTTCTTGTCAACAGCCATTCGAGATGTGTAGCTATTTCTGTAATAAGGTTTCGCTTAGGTGTTTTCTGCAGCGGAGATTACGTTTTCAAGAAGCATTGCAACATTTACTGGTCCTACTCCACCGGGTGTTGGGGTAAAAAATGATGCAATGTTTTTTATTTTTTCTTCTTCGTAATCTCCGTGCAGCTTACCATCCACTTCTCGATGGAGGCCAACACTTACAAGAATAACTCCATTTTCGATATTCTCAGCTTTTACAACATCTGTTTTGCCAACTGCAGAAATAATAATATTTGCTTTTTTTGTTTGTTCATTCGGATTTTTTGTTTTACTGTCAATAACCTCAGGTTTGTTGCCTAGTTTTGTGAGAAGTGTAATAATTGGTCCTCCACCCGTTTCTCCTTTTCCAACAACAACAATTCTCTTTTTTTGCAGCCATGTGGAAAAGTCACTCGTATCTTCTGCTTTCGTTTTTGCGACTTGCAAAATTTTTACTACAGCCTCGGCCAGCGGCATTGCAAACGGAGAATTTTTATGGAATCCATCAACGTCTTTTTTTGGATCAATTGCCATATCAATTTCTTTCCCATCTATTTGTTTTGGCAATGGTCTTTGGACAATCACGCCATGAATGAATGAGTTTTTATTCAGTGTTGTAATTTCTGAAAGTAATTCCTCGTGAGAAACAGTTGCAAGTAAGGGTATCACTGTTGCTTGCATCCCGATTTGCTCTGCCTTTTTCTGTTTTTGAGCAACATATGCTTCGGATGCAGGATCGTTGCCAACAAGGATAATAGCAAGGTGAGGAATACAATTTTTTTCTTTGAGGAGAATTACCCGTTTTTGCAGATCATCTAAGAGTTCTTGCGCGATTGCTTTCCCATCGATTTTCATTCTTTCTTAGCCTTCTTCGATACACGTTGTTGAGGTAACACGATCGGATGCATTGGAAAATCGCATAAGAATAACTCCTTGTGTTGCTCTCGAAAGCTTGGGTACAGAATCAAGGTCCAATTTTACTACCTGACCGCGTTTGGAAGTAATGATAACTTCTTTACAGTTTGGTGGAATCACTTGTGCAACAGCGACTTTTCCTGTTTTGGTTGTGACATTTGCCATTTTGACTCCCTGCCCTCCCCTGCTTTGCTTGGGAAATTGAGAAACAGGTGTTTTTTTGCCAAGACCATTTTCCATAATAGCCAAAAGATTTGGGTTGTCATTTTTGATAATAACATCCATGCCAACAACAGTATCATCTCCTGAAAGCTTTACGCCTCGAACCCCCATCGTGTTTCTGCCAAGCGGCCGTGTTGATTTTTCTGAGAATCGAATTGCCTTGCCATTTCTGGTAAACATTAAGACATCGTCATCGCCTGTCGTTAAATCACTCCAAACAAGCTCATCGCCTTTCTCAAGTTTTATCGATGCAATGCCACCTCTTCTTATGTTTTCAAATTCAGAGAGAGCGGTTTTCTTAACCGTTCCTTTGCGAGTTGAGAGGAATACATATCCATTTTTATCTTCTTTGTTGTAAATAACAAACGATTCTACTCGTTCGCCTGCCTCAATGCTTAATAGATTAATAATTGCAGTGCCTTTGCTGGTTCTGCTGCTTTCGGAAATTTCGTATGCTTTGAGTTGATAGACTTTTCCTTTGTTTGTAAAGAAAAGAATGTTGTCGTGTGTTTGTGCGCTCCGGATATTCATAATGCCGTCTTCGTCTTTGGTGGTCATCCCCCGAACCCCTTTTCCACCCCGTTGCTGTGTTCGGAAACTGGTCATAGATTGGCGCTTTATATAGCCTGTGTCGGTGAGCGTTATGACTGTTGGTTCGTTAGGAATTAAATCTTCATCCGAAAATTCTCCAACCTTGCTTTTGAAGACTCGTGTTCGTCGTTCATCTGCATATTTTTCTTTGAGCTTTGCCAATTCCTCTTTTATAATTGTTAAAATTTTTGCTGGGTGAGCGAGCAGATCTTCAAGATAGGCAATTGTCTCTTTTACCATCTGATACTCATCTTCAATTTTTTGCCGCTCTAGTGCTGCGAGTCTTCGCAGTTGCATGTCTAAAATTGCTGTTGTTTGCAGTTCGCTTAATTTAAACTTTTCCATCAAATTTCTCTTTGCATCTTCCTGGTCTTTGGATGATCGAATTGTTTTGATAACTGCATCGATATTATCAACTGCAATTTTGAGTCCTTCGAGGATGTGTAATCTTGCTTTTGCTGCCCGCAATTCAAATTCAGATCGTTTTACCACGACAACGTAGCGGTGCTTGAGGTATTCTTCCAGAATTGCTTTAAGATTAAGGGTTTGTGGCGCTCCATCAACCAGCGCCACAATATTTACCGAAAATATTGTCTGCAAACTTGTGTGTTTGTATAGATTGTTGAGCACCTTTTTTGGCACAGCGTCTCGTTTGAGCTCTACAACAACCCGAATGCCATGCCTGTCTGATTCATCGCGAAGATCGGTGATTCCTTCGATCTTTTTCTCTTTTGCTAAGTCAGCAATTCGTGCCACAAGAAGTGCTTTGTTTACTTGGTAGGGCAATTCAGTAATAATAATTGCTGATTTCCCCTGACCAATGTCTTCGATCTCTGCTTTTCCTCGAATAATTACTCGACCTCTTCCTGTTGCGTAAACATTTTTATTTTCGTTGATGTCGTAAATACTTCCTTTTGTTGGAAAGTCAGGGCCTTTCACAAACTGCAGTAAATCATCAACCGTCGCATCCACTGTTATTGATGGTGGAGCATTTGTTGGAGTTTTTTCTTTTGCAATCGTTGTTTTACCAATCATAAAAACGATTGCGTCAATAATTTCAGAAAGATTATTAGGTGGAATTTTTGTTGCCATACCAACGGCAATTCCCTCAGATCCCATAAGCAAAAGATTTGGCAGTTTTGCTGGTAAGTACACTGGCTCTTGTAGCGTTGCGTCGAAGTTTTCCAAAAACGGAACAGTTTCTTTGTCTATGTCAAACAATAATTCGCTTGTTATCGCAGCCATTCGTGCTTCTGTGTAACGCATTGCAGCTGGTGGATCGCCGTCCATTGATCCAAAATTTCCTTGACCATCAATGAGTGGATAGCGCATCGAAAAATCCTGTGCAAGTCTAACTAACGCATCATAAATTGGCATATCACCATGCGGGTGATATTTTCCCATGACTTCTCCGACAATTTTTGCCGATTTTGAATATTTTGCGGTGTGGTTTAAATTAATTTCGTGCATTGCAAAAAGGATTCTTCGATGCACTGGTTTTAAACCATCCCGAACGTCAGGAAGGGCTCTGGAGACAATAACCGACATGGCGTAGTCTAAATACGCCTTTTTCATTTCGGTTACTATCTCTGTTTTTTGCAGTTTTCCAATGTTCATAATGATTACAAATCAATAAACAAATGTACCCCGAAACGAGTTCGGGGCAGTCAATGACACTGAGCGAGTTATGCAACTTTCATTGCCTTTTTTACTGCTTCAAGCGCCACATCTTTTCCTTGCCACTCTTTAATTTTTACCCATTTTCCAGGCTCGAGTGTTTTATAGTTTTCGAAAAAATGCTTGATTTTATTTTTGACTGCAGTGGGCACTGTGTCCATAGTCAGTTCTCCAAAGAATGGATCAACTTTTATTGTTGGCACTGCCAAGATTTTTGTGTCCACCCCTGCTTCGTCTTCCATTTCAAGCATCCCGATAACAACGCAAGGAATAACGGTTCCTGGCATGACTGTGTGTTCGCTTAACACCAAAACATCCAGTGGGTCGCCATCTTCGCTTAATGTGCTTGGAACAAATCCGTAATTAAATGGATATTGCATCGCAGTATACAAAAATCTGTCGACAAAAATTACTCCCGATTCTTTATCGAGCTCGTATTTAATGCTGCTGTCTTTTGGAATCTCCACAAAGACATTTATTTCACCCCCTGTTGGGTTTTTTCCAGCTGTTATATTTTTCATATGTTTATTATTAGCTCACCCCCATTCTATATATCAAGTGTTGCTGTTTTTGCATTTGATTGAATAAAATGTTTTCGCGGTGGAACTTCATCCCCCATTAACATAGTAAACACGGCATCTGCTTCTGCCGCATCGTCTATCATAACCTGTTTTAGGATTCTATTTACCGGATTCATCGTGGTGTCCCATAATTGCTCAGCATTCATTTCTCCAAGACCTTTATACCTCTGTACAGAGATTGCCGAATTGCCGCTTTTCATTTCTTTCATTGTTGAATCTTTTTCTACATCAGAGTACGCGTAGCGAACATCTTTTCCCTTTTGGAGTTTATACAAAGGTGGTTGTGCAATATACAGATATCCTTGTTTAATGACTTCTGGTAAATGCCTGTAGAGAAATGTCAAAAGCAATGTTTCGATGTGCTCTCCATCAACATCTGCGTCTGTCATAATAATAACCCGGTGATATCTGAGCTTGTCAAAATTAACTGTTTCTCCTATTCCCATGCCAAGAGCAATAATCAAATTCTTCAGTTCTTCGTGCTCAATAATCTTATCCAAACGTGCGCGCTCAGTATTTAATATCTTTCCACCAATTGGCAAAATTGCCTGGAATTTTCTATCCCGACCCCCTTTTGCAGTCCCCGCTGCTGAATCTCCTTCTACCAAATATAATTCAGAAAGTGCTGGGTCTTTTTCTTGGCAATCGGCAAGTTTTCCAGGGAGTGTTGAACCCTCAAGTGCCCCTTTTCGCAGTATCGCTTCTTTGGCTGCTTTTGCTGCGAGTCGTGCTTTTGCTGCCAAATATACTTTTTCAAGAATCTTTCGTGCATCCGATGGGTTTTCTTCAAAATACATACTGAGTCCTTCTTTAACGACTTGATTCACAAGAGGTTGAATCTCAGAATTCCCAAGTTTTCCCTTGGTTTGTCCTTCGAATTGAATTCTGTCTTGCGGCATTTTAATGTAGACGACTGCAGTAAGTCCTTCTTTTGTATCGTCGCCGGTTATGGAGTCTTCTTCGTTTTTAAAGCTGCCTATTTTTTTACCGTAGTCGTTAATTGCACGGGTTAGTGCCATGCGAAAACCTGTTAAATGGCTCCCGCCATTGATTGTATTAATAACGTTTACGTATGACTCAACATTTTCTGTATATGCTGCGTTGTATTGCAGAGCCGCGTCGATTTCTACATCTCCTTCAACTTTTGAAATGAAGATAGTTTTGTGGAGCGGGTTTTTGTTTTCGTTGATTTTTTCGACCAGCGATTTTATACCACCTTCAAAGTAATAATGTACTTCTTTTGGCGTTTCGCTTTTTAAATCATACAAATGGAAGTAAAGCGATGGAACAAGATATGCCCGTTCTCGGAGTGCTTTTTTTACTGTTTCGAAGTCAAAATCAACTATTGGAAAAATTTGTTTATCAGGATAAAAGGTTGATGTTGTCCCATTCTGAAGCGACAGTTGGTCAACTGGAGGCAGGAGATATGATTTGGTAACTTCTTTTACTGTGGTTTTGGGAATTCCCCGTTCGTATTCCTGCCGGTGCATTTTCCCTTTTCGCCTGACTTCAACCCACATTCTTTCAGATAACGCGTTTACCACCGATGCGCCGACTCCATGTAATCCTCCAGATACTTTATATGCAGATCCACCAAATTTGCCACCAGCATGCAGTTTTGTCATCACGATTTCCAAAGCAGATTTTTTGTATTGGGGCATAAAATCTATAGGAATTCCTCGCCCATCGTCAACAACTGTTGCGCTTCCGTCTTTTTGCAAAACAACCCAGACGTTTTTTGCAAAACCAGCTAACGCCTCGTCAACTGCGTTGTCAATAATTTCTCGAAGGCTTTCGTGCAAGCCAACGACATCAGTGGAGCCAATATACATTCCCGGACGTTTTCGTACCGGTTCCAACCCCTCGAGTACTTGGATTTGTTGCCCTGAGTAATCAGAATTCTTGGGGTTTTCTGAAGGAGAATTCTTTGCCATATGAGTTATCTTAGCAGATTATCTTTGAGATTTCTAGAGACAGAAGTAGTCTGTTTTACAAACAAAAAAGGCAATGGACTTTTCATCCATTACCTCTTTTGTTGCTTAAATCTCTAAGCTTACTGAGCTGGTGTCACAGTTGGTGTGACATTTTTTAAGCTTAAGATTAATGGTTTAATAGTGCCAGTCCAGTATCCTTTCCAAGCAGTAATATCTGCTTGTACGTTTGTTCTGTCTGTTTTTACGTTCTGGATAGCGGTATTAAACGCTCCGTTTGAGTGACTGCATTGGCCTGAATTTGCCATATTGTCTGCAGTTTGCAAATCGGTTGACAATGTTGCTGCATCAGTCTTTACCTTGGCTCCGTACGTATTTTGCAAGGTATTAAGATCTGTTGCAATCTCTGTTGCCTGGGTTGGATTATTAACCATTACTTTTGCCAGTCCGACTGTAACAAAAGTTTGAATCCTATCGTGTACTTGATCAACCTTAGGACCAACAATTTGTATTTTTGTTATGAGATTGTTGAGTCGATCGGTAATTGTTCTACACCCAGCGCCGTAGGTTAAACCTGTTGGTGTTGGTGATGTCTGCGCAAATGCTGGCATAGCAGATCCTAAAAGAAGAGATCCTGCTAGTGCGAAATTTACGATTTTTGTTTTTGTTGAGTTTGTCATGTATTTCACCTCCTTTCGGTTTTTGTCTAGACCAACTATACCACGACAAGTTAAGAATAACGTAAGAGCTCATTCTTTCACCAGCGCTTACATATATATTGACAATTATGCTTACTATTAATATCTGCGATGTGCTTACAATAAAGATTACAAATAGCTTGACAATTAAAATGTGATATGCTATACTCATCTTATGTTTGAGCCGAAGTTTACCTACACAGCAAAGATAGTCAACCAGCTTGGTCTCATCGAACGTCTCTACGGTCAATTAATCTCGGAAAAACTGATTCCTTCTTTGGCCCTCAAATTGTCCGAAGAAAACCAGATTTTGGCTACTCACTACTCAACCAGTATAGAGGGTAATCCCCTTTCTCCTCGTGATGTGACCAATATTATCCTTGGAGATCAGATTCCTGTTACAAAGTCCGAAAAAGAGGTAAAAAACTACTTTTCTGTGCTCAACCACGCATTTTTGTACGCGAGGAAGAGGGAGCCAATTTCAACTGAACTTACCAAAAAACTGCATCATGAGCTCATGCGTGATATAGAGCTTAAGGATTTGGGGGAGTTTCGGGATGGCTCGGTTTTTGTTGGGCATAAGACAAAAACCGAAATTGTGGTCAAGCACAACCCGCCATTCCACACGCTCAAAGAGATTCAAGATGCGCTTGGGCAATTGTACGACTGGTTAGGCAAAGAAGATGATACTCACCCACTAATTAAGGCTGGCATCATGCACCACCAATTTGCTTATATCCACCCGTTTTTTGATGGAAACGGACGACTCGCCCGAATCCTCACGGTATACTATTTGCTCCTCAAGCACTATGAGGTGGCAAAGTATTTTATTCTCGATGATTATTATGATGTCGACCGTCAGCTATATTCAGATACGCTCCATACCGCAGATAAGGGTGATAAAACAGAATGGCTTGCGTACTTTTTGGATGGTATTGCGTATTCGCTGCAGGCTGCCCTGGCTCGTATAGAAGAGCTGAAAAACAAAGGTCTTGACGATGTAACTGGAGAAAAGAGGGTTTTGGTGACTGCTCGTGAAGAAGAGGTTTTACAAATTCTTATCGATAAAAAGGCGGTGAAGACCACTGATGTTCAAGATGAGCTTTCAGTCTCGCGTCAGCAGGCTCATTCATTGTTAGCCTCGCTTGTTAAAAAAGGGTTGGTAACGAAATTCGGCATAACCAAAACAAGTTATTATAAGCTCCCAAGCTCAAAAGAGGAAAAATAGGTTATTGTACTCCTTGTGATTTTTGTCTTCTGGCTTCGACTTCGTCAAGAATCTTTTTTCTAATTCTGATGTTTTTTGGAGTTACCTCAACCAGCTCATCATCTGCAATGTATTCAAGTGAATCTTCAAGGCTCATGTTTTTTGGTGTATTTAAGGCCGTATTTGTGCCATCCCCTTTTGATCTCATGTTGGAAAGCTGTTTTGTCCTGCAAACGTTTACCGATAAGTCGTCGCTTCTCGCATTTTGCCCGATAACTTCCCCTTTATATACAGGAACAGCTGGGCCGATAAAGAGCGTTCCTCTATCTTGCACATTAACAAGACCATACATGTTGGTGACTCCGCTTTCATAGGCAGTGAGCGATCCTTGTTCACGTTTTCTGGCAAACCCATTGTCTGGCCGAAATTCAAAAAATGAGGTATTAAAAATGCCAAGCCCTCTTGTATCGGTAAGAAATTCGCTTCTGTAACCAAAGAGCTCTTGGGTCGCAATGGCAAATTCCATAAAACAGATGTTGTTTTCTACATACATATCAGCAAGCTCTGCGTGCCTGGTTCCCATTTTCTGCATCACAATCCCCGAGGTTTCCTGCGGCACTTCGATAAATACTTTTTCGTATGGTGTGTATTTTTTGCCTTCAACAAGCTTTTGTATTACCTGAGGTCTTCCTACTTGAAATTCGTATCCTTCTCTTCGCATTCGCTCGATAAAAATGGCAAGATGCAATTCTCCTCGTCCAGACACGATCCATGCATTGCCTGTATCGTCTTGCACGCGAAGCGCCATGTCTGTTTCAAGCTCTTTATAGAGTCTTTCTCGAATCTGGCGCGAAGTTTTAAACTCTCCCTCACGGCCTGCAAATGGTGAGTCATTTACCATAAAGGTCATTTTTACCGTTGGTTCTTCTATGTCAAGGAGTGGAAGGGCAACAGGCATAGTTGTGTCGGCAAGTGTTTCTCCTATCGTTGCATCAGGGATCCCAGAAATAGCGACAATGTCATTCGCTTGCGTTTCTTGTATGTCGACGCGTCCCAGGCCAACAAATGTCATAAGCGATGTTATCCGACATTTTTTCATGACTCCATCGCGGTTGATGTGCATGACATCTTGGTTTTGTCGCATGGTTCCATTATAAATTCTGCCTGTAACAATACGTCCTTTAAAATTGTCATAGGAAAGCGTTGTAACAAGCATTTGGAGTGGTTTTTCTGGATCTCCGGTTGGTTTAGGAATGTGGGTTAATATGGCATCAAAAACAGGCGTAATGTCGGTCATTTTTGAAAGATCTGGATCGAGTCCTGCTTTGCCCTCTTTTGCAGATGCATACACTGTTGGAAAATCAGCGATCGTGTCGTTTGCACCAAGTTCTAAAAACAAATCAAGCGTTTTGTCCAAAACATAGTTAATACGAGCGTCTGATTTGTCTATTTTATTGACAACGACAATAATTTTAAGCCCAAGGGCTAAAGCCCGCTTTAGCACAAATCTGGTTTGTGGCATTGGTCCTTCTTTTGCATCGATAAGAAGCAAGCAACCATCT
>CAZKLH010000001.1:36616-38582 GCA_964553595.1 uncultured Gammaproteobacteria bacterium
CTCCACCAAAATCAGCATGGCCGGGAGTATCAATAATATTTATTTTCGTGTCATGGAAGACAACAGAAGCATTTTTAGAAAAAATAGTGATTCCTCGTTCTTTTTCAAGCTCATTGCTATCCATAATAAGGTCGGTTCCAACCACTTCTTTTTGAAGCTTAGTCTTTGACTGCCTGAGTAAGGCGTCAACAAGGGTTGTCTTCCCATGGTCAACGTGGGCGATAATTGCAACGTTTCTAATATCTTTCATAAGCCTATATAAAAACTCTCTTACGCCCAAAAAAAAGCTTCAGAGAGTTGAACTCATCACTATTATAGTATACATCGAGGCAAAAGGGAAGCGCTGCGCTACAGCGTGTTATTTCCCCTCGTAGAATTTTTTATTCTTGAGTTTTTCGGGAAGGAATGACAGACCTTCTTTTGGTCCCACAAACTGGTCAGACCACGTATAGTTTTTTGCATATCCTAAATTTTTCATGAGTTTGGTTGGAGCGTTGCGAAGGTGCAACGGTATCGGTTCATTCGGGTATTCGTACACAGCCTCTTTTGCTTTAGAGAGTGCATTTGGGATTGCCCGTGACTTTGGCGCTCTGGCCAAGTAGACTGCTATATGGGCCAAAATGAGTTGTGCTTCTGGCATGCCTATTTTTTGTATTGCTTCAAATCCTGCATTTGCTTGAATGAGAGCTCCTCTATCGGCAAGGCCAATGTCTTCTGATGCTAAAATGATCATTCTTCTTGCGATAAACTTTGGATCTTCGCCATTTTCGAGCATCCGCACCAGGTAATAAAGCGTTGCATCCACGTTGGACCCACGCATGGATTTAATAAACGCACTGATTATATTATAGTGTTCATCTGCCTTTTTGTCGTATAGTCCAGCACTTTTTGTTTGAAACACCTCTTGGATAATTTCAGAAGTCACCGTCTTTTCTTTATATTGCGTTACTGCCATTTCTAATGCGTTGAGCATAATTCGTGCATCTCCGCCAGAAAGTCTGGTTATGAGTTCTTTTGCAGATGCGTCGATACTCTTTTTATATATGCCAAGACCTCTTTCTTTGTCTTTGAGCGCATTGTCTATGATTTGCTCCAAATCTTTTTGTTCAAGACTTTTGAGGATGAATACCCGGCATCTTGACAATAAGGCGCTGATTACCTCAAATGATGGGTTTTCGGTTGTGGCGCCAATAAGGGTCAACAGTCCACTTTCGACACTTGGCAACAATGAATCCTGTTGCGCTTTATTCCATCTGTGGATCTCGTCAATAAATAGAATTGTTCTCTTGCCAATTCTTTGATTCTCAATCGCAGTTTTAATGATTTTTTGCAAGTCTTCCTTTCCAGTTGATACTGCAGAGAGCATAAAAAACTCAGCATTGGTTTCGTTTGCTATGATTTGCGCAAGCGTTGTTTTTCCGCTTCCTGGAGGCCCCCAGAAAATAACCGAAAACAACTGATCGGCTTCAATCATTTTCCGAATAATTCTTCCCTTTCCGACTAAATGTTCTTGCCCGATAAATTCATCTAAGTTTTTTGGGCGAAGCTTGTAGGAGAGATTCATGGCGTTATTATAGCAAAGACAATGATATTTAAATTTAGTACAATACGAATATGGCGTCAAATTATTACGGTGGAGTTGTCTGGACAAATCATGCTCTTTCCCGTTTGAATGAGCGGGGTTTTACAAAAGACATGGTGGTTGACGCATTTCATCACCCAGACATAAGTAGCCCAGCAAAAGATGGTGGAACATCCCTTCGGAAAACCTTTGGTGCTTCAACAGTTACCGTCATTGCGAAGCAAAATCAAAAAAACGAGTGGGTAATTATTTCCTGCTGGATCGATCCCCCACTTGAGGGAACTCCTGATTATAGAAAAAAACAAAATTACCTCGCATATCAAAAAGCTTCTTTTTGGGGGAAGTTGTTTTTGATACTTAAGAAACAACTAGGTTTATGATTTC
>CAZKLH010000002.1:0-15084 GCA_964553595.1 uncultured Gammaproteobacteria bacterium
AGGTGGCTCAACAACAAACGCAGCAGGCAAAGCAGTTATTACTGGGAAAGCTCCATCGGTCGACTCTCCAAACCTTTTACTATTAATGGTGGTTTTACCGGGCTTACTCCAGGAAAGACATATACTGTAGTGCTCAATGGTACTGGATCTACAATGTTTTCTGCTGCATCTTCACCTTACTATACTCTTACGGTTGTTGCTGATTCTTCAGGAAACGCGTCGGTTAACAATTCGGATTTTAGTATAAACAAGTTATCTACTATAAAACAGGGGTATCCAGTCTATCTTCAGTTGTGGGAACCTTCAGGAAGTGTTCCTGGTATTGTTGGCGCTTCTGCTGATGCAACCGGCTGGTTTAATCGACTAATGGCAAATGCCTCTGGAACAAAAAATCAATATGCAGTATCAACCATAAATTTTGCTTCTATTCCAGGTGGCTCAACAACAAACGCAGCAGGCAAAGCTATTATTACAGGTCATGCATCTGGGCCAAATGATTTTATTACTTTTAGCATCAATGGTTCTTTTACTGGTTTAACTCCATATCATACATATACTTTAACGCTTGAATCGTCTGACTTACACAATTTTATGGAATTTGATAACGCAGATGGTTCTCAGGTTGGGATCGTTGCCGATTCATCAGGTAATGCGTCGATTCATGCTGATACGGCAAAAAGCGGTGGATTTGTAACAAATCTACAAACCATTCATTATCAGTATCTTCAATTAGTTGATCGAAGTAGTATGTTTAGCTCAATATATCCTGCTTATGTTGGAGTTTCTGCTGATGTCACTGCATGGCTTAATCTACTATTAACAAAAACCCCAAATCAGTAAAGTTGATATTTTCTCTCTTGACAAGGAATTCGTACAATACTCTATAATACATACATTCCCATAGTGTCCTTGTTATTTTGAATGGATACACCCATTGAAGATCATAAAGAGGCGGATAAGCCCCAAGAGGCGTGTGGTATTACGGCGATTTTTAGCAAAAGAGGAGAAGCCGTATCTCATCTTTTAGTCCCCATGCAAGATGAGCTTCAACATAGAGGCCGAGATGCAGCGGGTATTGCCGCATTTAATAAAGAAACAAAGAAAATTCACGTCTATAAAGATCTTGGTCGGGTTTTGGAGGTTTTTCCAAAAGGATTCGATTTTAAAAAACATGGCATTGTTGCCGATGCTGCTATTGGGCACAATCGGTATGGAACAAGCGGCAATAACAAAAAAGATGATATAGAAGGTGCTCAGCCATTAGTGCTCGAATGGAAAGGAAGATCGGTTGCCATTGCATATAATGGTAATTTACCAGAGAGCCAAAGAGAAATTCTCCAAAAAAATATCCCCAAAGAGTTACGAGACGGACCCAGTTACGACACTTGGGATATTGCGCGAGCGATTGTTTCAGCACCTGGTAATTCCTGGGAAGAGCGAATACGAAACGCTCTTAAAAATATTACACTTGCCTATGCACTAACAATTCTTACCGACAAAGGAGAGGTGTTCGGCGTTGTTTGTCCTACAGAAACCTGGCCTTTGTGGGTAGGTGAAAATAGAGATATTATTGTTTTTGCTTCAGAAACAAGTGTAATCCAGGATAAAAAAATGGTTTGGAAAAAAGTAGAACGGGGAGAGCTTGTTAAAGCAACGCCTCATGGAACTGTTCGCATGCAATTATTTCCCAAGAGTAGTCTGTTTCGCTGTGCGCTTCATGATCAGTATGGCGCCCGTGGAGAATCAAAGATGACAGATGCTATTACGTATGCAGCCTTCAGGAATCATCTTGGGAGGCTTCTTGCAAGGGAGCATCCGATACGCGTTGACGTGTATTCTGGAATTCCCAGAAACAGTCTTCCAATAGCTCTTGGGTATGTTGAGGAATTGGGTGAAAAATTAACAGACATTTTCACTTTAATTAATAAAGATAGAAGTTTTATTGCAAGGAATTCAGAAGAAATTAACGCCGTGATTAGCGGAAAGTATGCAATTTTGCACCCAGAAGAAATTAAGGGAAAAAGTGTGCTTTTGATTGATGATTCGCTCATTCGTGGAAAAACGGCATCGGGCGATACGCTTCACGGAGTAAAGGGTGTTATTGGATTAGTACGGGATGCTGGAGCAAAAGAAGTTCATTTTGCTGTATCGCTTCCGAAATTCACAAAAGATTGTGACATGGGATATTACATAAGAAAAGATAGCCTTGTTGCGTTGAAAAAAAGATCCGATGGAACATTCGAAGTGCTGTCGGTAAAAGAAATTGCAAAAACAATTGGTGCAGACTCACTTTCGTATTTAAGTTTACAAGTGATAGAAGAGGCGTATCAGTGGGCAGTGGGAGAAAAGCATGTTGCCTGCATGTCGTGCATGGGGCAAAAACATCCATTAGATATTTTAGCAGAACATCCAACATCTTCATCGCAAACCCAGTCAGCAATGCCTGCATATCAACCTCTCAATACTTTTGGAGAGAGTTTTTGAGACCTGGATATTGACAAAATCATGCGACTTGCTAGAATAAGATAATCTTGTGAATAAAACACTACTGATTGCGCTGTCAGTTTTGGCAGTTATCATTGTTGCTGGAGGGCTCTATCATTTTATTCTTGCAAAAAAGACTCTGGCTCCTACTGCGCAACAATCAAAATCCTCCGATGATGAAACGCCTGTCTTGACACTTTCACCATCTGATGTCGGGCTTGTTTTTACCAAAAGAGACGATGGGAAAGCAGTTAAATTCACCTTAAATAACGATAATATCCAAGCGGTTGAATATCAAATCTCCTACACAAAGAAAGTAAACGACGAAGAAGTTCCAGATGGTTTAATTGGTGATGCAACGGTTACCTCTGGCTCCAATAAAATTTCTATTGAATATCGAGAACTTGGAACGTGTTCTGCAAACAAATGTACCTATGTGACTGTTGTTTCTGACGTAAAGCTTACATTAAAAATTACCAAAAACGATGGAAAAGTGTATCAAGTTGAAGATTCTCTGTCCCTCTAATTCTTCGTAATAAAAAATTTCCTGTTTGACGTTACTTCTTTTATTCATCTAGTGTTTTTTGTTGGCTTATGACACTATTGTGTTCATTTACCTATTGACAAGCCGAAGGTATTGGCACAAAATGTAATAAAGTGGTCCAAAGTGGGAATAAGTGGGCAAGGTGGCAGGATATGTTAATCGGACAATTTGAAGGCATAGTTGGGGTAAAAGGAAGAATCGCTTTTCCCAAGAAATTTAGAGAAGTTCTTGGAGAAAAATTAATAATTACCAGTGGATATGAAAATTCGCTCATTATCGTATCGGAAGAAGGATGGAGGGCTTTGCTTGAAGGAACTGAAGGAAGGCCATTTATCCACTCAGAAACAAGAGAGACGCAGCGATTCTTGCTTGGAGGAGCGTCAGATGTCATCCTTGATAGCAAGGGAAGGTTTATTATCCCTTCGTATCTTAGAGGGTTTGGCGAAATTAAAGATGAGGTCGTATTCCTAGGATTATCTAGGTATGTTGAGTTGTGGAGTAAAGAACGGTGGTTATCGTATAGAGCGAACCTTGAAAAAAATATAGATAGTATTGCGAAGAGACTTGTTGAAACGTCGGGAGAGGCAAAGAAATGAGCACGTTTCATACGCCAATACTTTTGCAAGAGATAGTTGATTTTTTGCATGTCTCTTCTGGAAAACAATATATCGATGCGACACTTGGTGGTGGCGGACACTCATTTGCAATCAGAGCCAATGGTGGAAAAGTACTGGCAATAGATTGCGATGAAGACGCAGTTGAGCACGTTAAAACAGAATTGGCAAAAGAAGGCGTTTTGCCAATAAAAGAATTTTTTGAAGAATCGTTGCAGATATATGGTTCTGAATATTTAGGAATTACAATAGTCCGTGGGAATTTTAAAGATATAGACAGTATTGCACGTTCACAAGGATTGAAGAAAGTAGATGGAATTCTTTTTGATTTAGGGGTTTCTAGTCATCAAATAGATACTCCAGAGAGAGGTTTTAGTTTTCAACGTTTGGGACCGCTTGATATGCGGATGGATAGAAGATTACAAATAAAAGCCCTGGATTTGATTGCAGTTTTGACAAAAGGAGAATTATATGAATTATTTTTTCAATTGGGTGAAGAGCGTTTTGCTCACGCCATTTCTGACAATATTGTCAGGGCCCGTCGAATAAAGCCGATTACGACAACAGATGACTTGGCAAGATTAGCAGAGCAAGCATATGGGTTTAAGCATGGGGCGCCATCGTTGATGGCTCGGTCGAATGCGAATCGCCGGATTTTTCAAGCACTGCGATTGGCAGTAAACGATGAAAGGAACAATATACAAGTAGCGTTACCAAAGGCAATAGATCTTTTAGAAAACAATGGAAGCGTTGCAGTACTATCGTTTCATTCTTTGGAGGACAGAATTGTGAAGCAGACATTTTTGAAATACGAGAAAGAAGGAAAAGGAATAATGATAACAAAAAAACCATTAATGGCAAATGAAGAAGAAATCACACAAAATCCAAGAAGTGCTAGTGCCAAACTTCGTGTATTTCAAAAAAAGGGATAAACTATGAAAAAACCTATGTTAGTAATCGGTTTTCTTTGTATAATTATCCTTATGTTATCTGTTGTGCAGGTTGCGGTCTCCAGTAAGCTTTCTACAACAGGTGTTGTCCTTGGAAACCTTGATGATACTATTGCTGCATACAAAAAAAACAATGAAATTTTATCAGAAAAATTACTTTATGTGTCTTCGTATAGTCATATCGCATCGGCGGCTGCAACAATCGGTTTTGTCAGCACAAAGTCGCATGTGTACTTAACTTCTCCATTGCCACTTGCGATTCGACAATGAGCTGGAGATATCGGCTCACTTTTTTGCTTGTCATTTTTTCTTTTTTTCTTATCATCGGAAAATTATTTTATTGGCAAGTTGTGAAGGCAGAGGAATTATCGACGCTTGGCCAATCACAATACGAAGGAAAGTACACGTTGCTGCCAAAAAGAGGAGATATTGTTGCCTCTGATGGTTTTCCCTTTGCGACAAATAAGTTATCGTATCTTTTGTTTGCAGATCCAAAGGATATTAAAAAATATGACAAAAAAACTCTTCCTCTTATTCTTTCTCAAGAATTATCGATAGACCAAGCGACAATCTCTGCCTTGTTGAATAAAGATTTGTTTTGGATTCCGATTCAATCTGATATTTCAAGCACGAAAAAGAAGAGATCGATAAACTAAAACTACCTGGAATTGGATTTGAAGAGCAGGATGAACGTTATTATCCCGAGGCGTCATTGGCAGCCCAGCTAATAGGTTTTGTAGCAAAGAATGAGCTTGGAGAAAATCAGGGATATTTTGGACTTGAGGGGTATTATGATCGGCAACTTCGAGGAAAAGTGGGTACAGGCATACAGATCCACGATGCATTTGGTAGGCCAATTGTTGCAAAAATCAATAATGAAGCGTCACAAATAGATGGAAGATCTCTGTTGCTTTCTGTTAATCGGCCTTTGCAATTTGTTGTTGAACAAAAATTAAAAGAAGGCATCGAAGCATATGGTGCATCTGGGGGGATGGTTGGGGTTATGGATCCAAAAACTGGAAATATTCTTGCACTTGCAAGTTTCCCATCATTTGATCAGCGGTCCTATCAAGATTACACAGAAGATTTATATAAAAACCCTTTTGTGACAAATCTTTATGAACCAGGATCTACCTTTAAGCCGTTGATCATGGCGGCAGCTCTTGATGCTGGTCTTGTGAATCCGCTAACGAAATGCAGTATTTGCGACGGGCCTGTGACGATTGATGATTATACGATACGTACATGGGACAATAAATACTTTAAAGATACAAATATGATTGACGTAATTCAGCATTCAGATAATACCGGGATGGTTTTCGTTGCTCAAAAGTTAGGTCTTTCGAGAATCCTTTCATATTTTCAAAAATTCGGCATTGGACAAACAACTGGTATCGATTTGCAAGGTGAAACGAGCTCTGTGCTTCGTCCAGTCTCTTTATGGTATCCCATTGATATTGCTACAGCAGGATTTGGTCAAGGAATTTCTGTAACTCCAATTGAGCTCCTTGATGGATTTGCCGCAATTGCAAATAATGGAAATCGAATGGAACCCCATGTTGTTTCAAAAATTCAAATGCCAAATGGGGAAATAATTCCGATTGAGCCAAAGGTAGTTTCTTCTGCAATTTCTTCAAAAACAGCAAAAGTAATGACAGAAATTCTTGTGAATGCTGTTGATAATGGTGAGGCAAAATGGGCAAAGCCAAAAGGGTATCGCATTGCAGGGAAAACAGGCACAGCACAAATTCCAATTGCTGGACATTACGATCCAAATAAAACAATTGCATCATTTATTGGTTTTGCACCAGCAGAAGATCCAAAATTTGTGATGCTTGTGATTATTGATCGTCCCACAACATCAATTTATGGCGCAGAAACAGCAGCGCCCTTGTTTTTTGATATTGCCAAAGATCTTTTCGCCTACTACAAAATTCCACCCAGCCAGTAGTTGATATTCTAGTTATGACTTATTCGTTTTTAAAATCTTTTCAATGGCTTGTTGTAATCGTTCTTTTGTAGCTAAAGAAAGAGGCATTTTTGCCATTTCTTCAACGCTAAACCAGCCGATCTCCGAACATTTATCGGGCTCTAGAATCTTTGGGGTTCCATTTATAATTTTGCACATGAATCCGAGCGCTACCCAGTGCTGTTTCTCATCTACAATAAGATGATTGAGCGCTTCGAGAGGTTCTCCGACTGAGATGGTAATACCAAATTCTTCTTTCATTTCTCGAATAATTGTGGCTTCAAATGAATCGCCAAACTCAAGACCACCTCCTGGGCATTCCCATTTTCCAACCTCATTTCGCGCTTTTTTCCCTCGTTTTGCAAGAAAAATTTTCCCTTCAGCATTAACAATGATAGCTCCGACTCCAACGCCAATATAATCAATACCTTTTCTCACAAAGGTAATTATAGCATTGTGGAGAATATATGGTAAAAACGGTATAATGAGAGCATGTGGCAGGAGGCTAAAAACGTATATCACCTTTTTGTTGCTTTTGGAGCATCGTTTTGGTATGGATTTCCCGCAAGAAAACTGCACGTTATTGGGGTAACCGGCACCGACGGGAAAACTACAACAGTAAGTCTTATTTACCATATCTTAAAAAATTCCGGTTTACGTGCCTCGATGATATCCTCAGTTGGTGCAATTATTGGAGATTCAAAGCTCGATACTGGTTTTCATGTAACCAATCCAGATCCAATTCCATTGCAACGATTTATTAAAAAAGCAGCTCTTGTGTCGGATTATCTTGTTTTGGAAGTTACTTCTCATGGGCTTGATCAGAATCGGGTATTTGGCATACCATTTGTTGTCGGAGTGCTCACAAACGTTACGCACGAGCATTTTGATTATCACAAAACCTACAGTAATTACCTGCACACAAAATTACAATTACTCATGCGATCAAAAATTGCAGTTATCAATCGAGATGACGAGTCGTATAAGACAGCTGTCGATAATGTATCTGGGACAAAAATAGTGTCGTTTGGATTGCAAAAAAACTCCGATGTAAATTTATATAATTTTCCATTTAGAACAAAATTGTTTGGAGAGTTCAATGCGTATAATATCTTGGCGGCTGTCTCGGTTTGTAAGCAATTGGGTGTTTCTGACGAAAAAATTCGAAGTGCAATCGCATCTTTTGTTCCACCAGTTGGAAGACAAGAGATTGTTTATGATAAAGATTTTAGAGTCATCATAGATTTTGCTCATACACCAAATGCGTTTGAAAAAATTCTTCCAGAAGTTCGTAAGCTCACAAAAAATAGAGTTATTCACGTGTTTGGTTCTGCGGCAAAGAGAGACGAGACAAAAAGACCCTTAATGGGAGAAGCATCTGCGAAGTATGCAGACATCATTATTTTAACTGCAGAGGACTCAAGAGGGGAATCAGTTGAAAAGATCAGTTTTGATATTCAGAAAGGGATTCAGAAAGTGAACAATAAGCATCAGGTGGTGAGCCAATCAAATTTGGAAAAAATAAAGGTCAATAACACGGGAAAATACCAATTTATATTCCCTGATAGAAAAAAAGCAATACATTTTGCTATGTGGATTGCTCAAAAAGGGGATACTGTGCTCTTGACTGGTAAAGGGCATGAAAAGTCAATGAATCTTGGAAATGGTGAAGAACCATGGAATGAGCATCAAGTTGTAAAAGAAGCTTTATTGGCAAGAGAAAAAGAATTATCACAATGAGAAAAAGGAAACATATTCATTTTGTGGGAATAAAAGGTGTTGGAGTTGCTCCGCTTGCAATTATTGCTAAGCAGGCAGGTTTTGTCGTTTCCGGGTGCGATATAGACCAGGAATTTATTACCGATGAGGTGTTACAGAAAGCTGGTATAGTGCCGTTGATTGGGTTTACAAAAGATCATCTGCATGGCGCAGATGTTGTTGTTACAACTGGTGCACATGGAGGATTCGACAACATTGAAGTAAAATCGGCGCAAGAAGAACATATTAAGATTTTGACTCAGGGTGAAGCAGTCGGTGCATTTATGGATGGTAGTATTTTAGGAAGGCAAAATCTTTTTGGAATATCGATTGCCGGTTCGCACGGGAAAACTACAACCACAGGGATGCTCGCAACGATATTGACTAAAAACAAACTTGATCCATCATTTATTGTTGGCACAGGAGACGTACCATCGTTGGGGTCGTCTGGCCATTATGGAAAAGGGAAATATTTTATTGCAGAAGCGGATGAATATGCCACTGAGCCAGTTCATAATAAAAAACCAAAATTTTTGTGGCAGCATCCCTCAATTGCAATTTTTACCAATATAGAGCTCGACCATCCGGATATGTTTGCATCTGTTGACCAAACTAGAGATGCGTTTTTACAGTTTACAAAAAATATTTCTTTAAACGGTGTCTTGATTGCAAACGGTGATGATCCTCAAACAGAAAAATTACTTAAAGAATATACTGGTCGCGTTGTGACGTTTGGGTATAGCAAAAAAAATGACTTCGTTCTTACAAAAGTGAGCGTATCGATAGATCGCACATTTTTTTGGGCAGAGAGTCATGGGGCATCTTTAGGTGAGTTTGTTCTTGGAGTTTTGGGAGAGCATAATGCACAGAACGGTCTTGCAGCAGTTGCAGCATCACTTGAAATAGGATTGCCTTTAGAGAAAATTAAATCTGCATTGCAATTGTATGTTGGGTGTAAACGGCGATTTGAGTTTGTAGGAATATTTTCTTCTGGAGGTTTGCTATTTGACGACTATGCTCACCATCCAACTGAAATAAAAAAAACACTCCAAACATTTCGACAAGTGTACCCAAAAAAGAAAATAATTTGTATTTTTCAACCACATACATACTCTCGAACAAAAAAATTGTTCGAACAATTTACTCATTCGTTTTCTGAGGCTGACACCGTAATAATAACCAATATTTACCCATCGCTCCGAGAGAAGCCCGATCCAGAAGTGTCTTCAGAGATGCTTGTTTCGGCCATGAGCAAGTTCCATAAAGAGGCATTATTTTTACCAGAACATGCAAATGTGGTAAAATACATCATGCAAACGCCTCCCGACAAAAACACTGTAGTAATTACTATGGGAGCTGGAGATATCTATAAGCTCAAATCTTCTTTAATCTAAAATATGAATACTGTTTTACAACGTTTAACTGAAGCTTTTGGGGAAAAAATTCGTGTAAACGAACCGATGAGCGCTCATACAACGTTTAAAATTGGAGGACCAGCAGAATATTATTTACCTATAGATTCAGTAGAAGAATTGGTACATGCATCGAAGCTTGCAAATGAGCTTGAAATTCCAGTATTTATTTTTGGTGGAGGTTCAAATGTTATTGTCGCAGATCATGGAATAAAAGGATTGGTTATAAAAAATAATTGTAGGGGGTTTGAAATTACAAGTATGAAAGGGAAAGTAAAAGATAAAAAAATCGGCATAGATCACGCTTTAGTGTACGCGGAGGCTGGTGTCATTATGAATCAGCTCGTCCGATTTGCAATAGAGCACGGGTTAAGTGGATTAGAGTATCAACTTGGTTTGCCAGGAACAGTCGGTGGGGCTATATATATGAATTCTAATTTTCCAAGAAAGCAATCGTACGTTGGGGATTCTCTGCACAGCGCAAAAATAGTAACAAAAGAAGGAGACATTAAAGAGGTAGATAAGTCGTATTTTCAGTTTGGGTATGATAAAAGTATTTTGCAAACAACTGGAGAAGTTGTTTTGTCTGCTGTGTTTCGGTTGCTGCCAATGGATGTTAAGATGCTGTGGGATAGAGGCATGGAAGCATTGCACTACAGAAATGATACACAGCCAAAAGGCGCATCGGCTGGATGTACATTTCGAAATATTTCTATAGCAGATGCGATGAGTGCATCGATTCCAGAAAAAATTACTTCGGCAGGATTTTTGATCGACAGAGCTGGGTTAAAAGGGAAGAAAATTGGAGATGCGATGATTTCCGATTTGCACGCGAATTTTATATTAAACACGGGCAATGCAAAAGCAGAAGATGTTGTTTCTTTGGTTACGCTCATGAAAGAATCAGTCTATAAAAAATTTGGAGTGCATCTTGCGTTAGAGGTAAAAACAGCAGGTTTTTAAAATATGGAAAAATTTGTTATTACCGGAGGGAAGAAATTAACTGGTGCCGTTTCGGTTTCTGGTGCAAAGAATGTTGCATTAAAGGCGCTCGTTGCTGCTTGTATGACAGATGAGGAAGTGACGATTGAGAATATTCCTTTGATTTCTGACTTTTATGTGATGACAGATATTATAAAAGAACTTGGCGGAACAGTTGTGGTATCTGATCATACGGCAAAAATCAAAGTGGAAAAATTTACAAAAACAGAAATTTCTCTTGAATATGCTGCGCAAAGTAGAACAACAGCGATGTTTATTGTTCCGCTTCTTTTTAGAGAAGGGCAAGCAATTATTCCAAATCCTGGTGGATGTCGTCTTGGGGCGCGGCCAATTGATAGAACAATTGAAGGGCTGCAAAAAATGGGAGCGAATATACAGTATGTTAGCGAAGATGGTTATTTTCATGCTAAAGCAAATGGTTTGACTGGAATTTCCTATCGGTTTAAAAAAAATACCCACACAGGGACAGAAGCACTTCTTATCGCTGCGTCAGTTGCGAATGGTAAAACACTTCTTGAGAACGCTGCTCAAGAGCCAGAGATCGATGAGCTGATTGATTTGCTCAATAGTATGGGAGCAAAAATTACACGAACAGAAGCGAGGACTATAGAAATTACTGGGGTAAAAAAACTTCATGGGACGACGATTCGAATAAAACCAGATCGAAATGAAATAGTCACCATGGCAATTGCTGCAATAATAACAGAAGGAGATGTTTTGATAAAAGATGTGTCTCCAAAGGATGTAAAAGAATTTCTTGAAAAATTAAAAGAGGTTGGGGGAGGTATTCAGGAAAAGGCTGATGGCATTCGATTTTTTTATCAAGGAGAACTCCGCTTTGCAGAAGTCACGACATCGCAGTATCCTGGATTTATGACAGATTGGCAAGCGCCATGGGCTGTGTTAATGACAAAAGCAAAAGGCACATCTTCAATCCATGAAACAGTTTTTGAAAATCGGTTTGGGTATGTTCCTGAGCTTCGAAAAATGGGGGCGCATATAGAACTGTTTAATCCAACAGTTGCAGATCCAGTATCTTTTTATAATTTTAATCTCTCGGATGATAATAAAGGGAATTATCATGCAGCCAGAATTATTGGTCCGACGCAGTTGCACAATGGCGTTGTTGAGATATCTGATCTTCGAGCAGGCGCAACGCTTGTGCTCGCTGCTCTTGTTGCAAAAGGAAAAAGCGTTGTGCTTGGTATAGAGCATTTAGATAGAGGATACGAAAATTTCGATAATCGTTTAAAAAGTCTTGGTGCGGATGTTCAACGATTGCCAATAGAGTGAATAGTATGGATAAACAACTTGGTGCAATAGTTTTAGCGGCGGGAAAAGGAAAACGGATGAATGCAACAGATGCAAATAAAGTGACGCTTTTGCTTGGAAAAAAACCAATGATTGTCCACACAGTAGATTTTTTAGAAAAAATACAAGCGAGTCCGATTATTATTGTGGTTGGATTTGCAAAGCAGTCTGTTATTGATGCACTACATGGGCGTTTTGTCCTATTCGCACAACAGAAAAAAAGATTGGGAACCGGTCATGCGCTTTTGCAGGGTATGACGCTCTTGCCAAAAGAAGTCAAAGATATTATTGTGGTAAATGGAGACGATTCAGCATTTTATAGTGAATCGATGATAAAAAATCTTATTTTACTCCATTTTTCATCAGGTGCTTCAATAACACTATTAACTGTTGTTGTCGATGATTCGTCAGGGCTTGGGAGGGTAGTAAGAGATCTCCATGGCAATCTTGCCTCAATAGTTGAGGAAAAAGACGCAACAGAAAAAGAGAAAATGACAAAAGAAATTAATCCGGGATGTTATATGTTCACTGTTGATTTTCTCAAAAGAAATATTAAAAGGATTGCAAAAAACAGTAAAACAGGAGAATATTATATTAGTGATCTGATAAAGCTTGCAAAAGAAGACGGGCAAAAAGTTGAGGTTTTACAGGCAGGCAAGCTTTTATGGCGGGGGATCAATACGAATGACGAATTAATAAAAGCAAATAAACTTTTTTCTCAAGTATAAATGTATATGGAAGAATATTCTTTAAGCGCAAATAATTATTTTGATCTAACGGCGTGCTGGTTCAAAACTATCTTTGAACATACCGGATATGCTTGGGAGGCGTTGACAGTTGTCCAAGGTTATGTCGAGCAAGCGCTCAAAAATCCACCATTTGCTGGAAAACTGTATAACGATACAAAAGATATTTTTATTGGTGAGGGTACTATTATTCAAGACGGGGCTCATCTGGAAGGTCCAATACTCATTGGGAAAAATTGCACTATTGGTCACGGTAGCTATATCCGGGCATATACCCTGTTGGGCGATTTTGTTCGTGTTGGTCATGGCGCAGAAGTGAAGCATTCAATATTTTTAAATGGTTCGACTGCAGCCCATTTAAATTATATTGGGGATAGTATTGTTGGCAACAATGTAAATATTTCAGCTGGTGCAGTATTTGCTAATTTTCGATTGGATAAAAAGAAGATTGTTATTAAACTTGGTGAAAAACTCATAGAATCCGGGTTGGAAAAATTCGGAGCAATTGTTGGCGACGACTCTAATATCGGAGTTAATTCTGTGCTTAATCCAGGGACAATTTTGGGTAAAAGAACTGTAGTGTATCCGCTTACGAATGTTATGGGAGTGCATAAGAATGAAGAAATTATCAAATGACTTACAGGATTCTCGTTCTGCCAATTTTATAAACCATTCATCAGAATCAATTACGAGGCATATTGTTCTTTTTGATATTGACTATACAATTTTCGATACCAATCTTTTTAGAAAAAATTTATATCCGCTTTTGGCAAAAAAAATTGGGGTTTTATACGACCAGAAGTTTATTTTTTTAGTAAAACAGATAGAGGAGGAATGCAAGAAATCATTGGGACATTATGATTCAAAAATGTTTCTCTCCAAATTAGTAAAAGAGTTGAACACATCTATTGCGGTCGAGGATTTAGAAAAAACGTTTTGGAATAATAAAATAATTTCTGACTGTCTGTACGAAGAAGTACAAGATGTTTTTGAAAAGCTTGCAGAAATAGAAAATATTTCTCTGGCAATTTTTTCTACAGGAGAGGTCGATTTTCAAACGCAAAAAATTGCAGCAATTAAAAAATATTTTAAAAACGATCATGTATTTATTTTTGCAAATAAGCAAGATAAGATTTCTGAGATTATCAAGATATATCAAGGAAAACCGATTTTTCTTGTTGATGATTCACTGCAGATCTTGTATGATGCGAAGTCAATAAACAAAAATGTAGTCACTGTGCTTGTGAAAAGAGATTCAAAGCAAGAAAAGTCAGAGAAAATGCATTTTGTTCCAGATTGGGAGATTTCATCATTACGACAGATTATTCCAATTGTTGGGAGGATATAATTTATGTGTGGAATTTTTGGTTACGTTGGTAATAAAAATACAGCAGCAGAAATTGTTCTCGACGGACTTAAAATGCTTGAGTACCGTGGGTATGATTCGTGGGGAATTACGGTTAAAGTTGATAAGCAATTATCGGTCGATAAGCATATAGGAAAAATCGGCAATGCAAAAACAATACTTCCCAAAAGCTCAATTGGCATAGGGCATACCCGTTGGGCGACGCACGGAGGGGTTACCGATAAAAATGCTCACCCTCATCTGGACTGCAAAAAACAAATTGCTGTTATTCATAATGGCATTGTTGAGAATTTCTCTGAATTAAAAGACGAACTTATTGCTAAAGGGCACACATTTATTTCTGAAACAGACACAGAGGTAATCCCTCATTTAATTGAAGAAAATCTTAAAAAAGTTGGATTTTCGTCTGCAGTTCGAGACTCCTTTAACGCACTTCATGGTTTGAATGCAATTGTTGTTGCATATGCACCATCAAAAGAAATTGTTGCATGCAAAAACGGTTCTCCGGTTGTCATCGGGGTGGGAGACGATGGGTTGTATATTGCATCTGATGCTGCCGGAATTGTAAAACATACAAGACAAGCTCTTTTTCTGGAAGATAATCAAATGGCTATTTTAGGAAAAACTCTCACACTTATTGGTTTGCCTAAAGGTGAAAAATTAAAACCCATATTTCATACACTTGATTGGGAATTCGAAGAAACAGAAAAGGGAAAATATAAGCACTTTCTTATAAAAGAAATTCATGAGGAACCAAAAGTAATAGAAAGCATTGCGGTTAATTATGCAGAGCAAGCAAAAAAATTAGCAGGAATGATTGATAACGCATTTGGAACATTTATGTTGGGATGCGGGTCGGCATCGTATGCTGCAATTGCCGGAGTATATCTTTTTTCCAGAATCGCAAAAAAACATGTAAATTTTTCGA
>CAZKLH010000002.1:15094-25456 GCA_964553595.1 uncultured Gammaproteobacteria bacterium
CGATTTGATCTGAGTTTTCGTATTTAGAAGATTATTTAACAAAAGATAGTTTAGTGATTCCAATTTCTCAAAGTGGAGAAACGATTGATGTAGTGGAGCCAGTGCAAAAAGCAAAAAAGAAAGGGTCTAAAATTGCGTCGATTGTGAACGTTCTTGGTTCGACACTGTATCGTCAAGGCGATTACAACATATTGCTCGGAGCAGGACCAGAAAAGGCTGTTGTTGGAACAAAAAGTCTGATTGCAATGATTTCTGTATTAATTCTAGTTGCATACTCACTGGTTAAAAAAGAAAAAGAAGCCGTAGGGCTTTTAAGAAGCGCAGCGCTAAACGTTCGAGAAATTTTACAAGACTCATTTGTTATAAAAATCAAACAAGTAGCAAAGGAGTTAAAAAACAAAGAGCATATATATCTTATTGGGAGAGGATTATCGTATGCAACAACATTGGAAGCAGCATTAAAGTTAAAAGAAGCAAGTTATATACACGCCGAAGGATTTTCGGGTGGAGAATTAAAGCATGGAGTAATCGCCCTTATTGAAAAAGGAACCCCTTGCATTGTCTTTGCTCCAAACGATGAGACGTATAACGATATCATTTCAAATGCACAAGAAATAAAAGCAAGAGGTGGTTTTCTTATTGGTATCGGTCCAAAGCAAAACAAAGTATTCGACAGATTTTTAAAAACCGCAGACATTCAGGATGCTACAATTCTTCCTCAAATTGCAATTTCACATTTGCTAGCCTACTATCTTGCTTTAATAAGAGGAGTAGAGGATCCGGATAAGCCAAGAAACTTAGCAAAAAGCGTTACGGTGAAATAATATGGCAAGAACAATTATTATTCTCCATGGATGGAATAAAACTATGTCGGGCAAAAGGTATCAGGGTCTTGAAAAACTTTTAAAAAAGAAGAAATTTGTTGTATTTTCTCCTGATCTTCCTGGCTTTGGAACAGAGAGATTACAAAAAAAAGCCATGACGCTTGATGATTATGTTTCTTTTGTCAAAACATATATGAAAAGACACGAAATTAAAAAAGCTTTATTTATTGGCCATTCATTTGGTGGAAGGATTGCTGCAAAATTAGCAATTTCAGATCCAAAACTTGTCGACAGACTTATTTTAACAGGAAGCCCGCTTGTTAAACAAAAACTTTCTGTTAAAAAGCGAGCAGTAAGCATCGTCGCTTTTTTTGGAAAAATAATTTTATGGTTTTTTCCTACCTTTGTTCAGCAGTTGTTTCGAAAATTGGCATATGTTCTCATTGGAGAGTTTGATTATTTTCAAGCGGGAGAACTTCGAGATACATTTAAAAAAATTATTGCCGAGGATCTTTCTTTGCTGTTGCCAAGAATTCATGTGCCCACAGTTGTTGTATGGGGAGAAGACGACCATTTTGTTCCCGTGTCTGTTGGAGTTGATATTGCGCATCTTATTAAAGGGGCAAAATTACTTATTGTTCCAGATGCAACCCATAAGCTTCCCTACGAAAATCCAAAACTTTTCGTTAAAGCGATCTCGCCATTCTTATCATGAGTACCTTATTTTTTTTGACCTCTGTCTCCTTTTTTTTGTGGGCTCTACGAAATCTGCTTTTCTGGACATATCTGTGGCAACTGAAGGAGTATCGACTCGATAGAGTTTTTGCACATCTAAAAGAAACATATCAGGGGAAATTACTTATTTTTTCTCCAAGATTACTTCTTAAGTGGATTGCATTTTTTTCTTTCGTCTATATCATTTTCCATGAGGATTATTTATTTGTATATCAGGTGTTTGTTGCCATTGTTTTTTTAATAGAGGCGTTATTTGTTGTAAAAGAGATACTCACAAGGCAGATAAGAAGACCAGTCCTTACTGCAAAGGCTGTTTTTATTTTGTCTCTTGCCTCATTGGTTCTTTTTACATTCTACTCTTTTCCTCTCCTTGAACAATTTGTTTGGCTTCTTATTATAGATCGTCTTATTCCAGTCATTGTTATCTGTATTGTCTTTGCTTTGTCTGTGCCAACAAGACTGTATCGAGACATGCAAGTTGACAAGGCTATCTTTAGGATGAAGGAATATAAAAATCAGTCTGCTCAAACAAAGGGCCTATTGGTAATCGGAGTGACTGGGAGTTATGGGAAAAGTTCTACAAAAGAATTCACCGCTCAAATTTTAGAAAAGAAATTTCGTGTCGTCAAAACGCAAGGAACAAACAATACATTGATTGGCGTTGTTGGCACTGTTCTATCGAAAGTGAAAAAAAGTACCGAAATTTTTGTTGTCGAAGCGGGAGCGTATAAACGTGGAGAAATTAAAGAAATTTGCGATGTTATTTCTCCCGACATAGGGATTCTCACTGCAGTAAACGATCAGCATTTATCTCTTTTTGGAAGTCTGGAAAATACAATGAAAGCAAAATACGAGCTTATTGAATCTCTTCCAAAAACTGGTTTTGCACTTATTAATGGGAACAACGAAAATTCATACAAATTATACATGTCGACCAAAAAACGAAAAGTACTCTATCAGTGTCTGAAATCATCAAGGGACTTAAGTGCTGCGCTTCGAATGGTTAAAGGGTATGTCTCTTCAAGTATTTTTGCATTTAATATTGTCTCGTCAAAAACAGCAGTAATGTTTGATGTATACGTCAAAAGCAATACGTTGCATTTGGTTGCTCCTTTAATCGGTGCCCAGGCGATAGAAAATATGCTTCCTGGAATTTATATTGCCTCTAATTTGGGTATGACTTTTTTGGAGATTAAAAAAGCTGTATCGACAATCATTCCACTTCCAAAAACAATGGTTCGATATGAATTGAAGAATGGTCTTACCGTTGTCGATGATACATTTAATGCAAACCCAAACTCTGTTCTTGCGGCCATTGAATATATGAAATTGTATAAAAAATCAAAAATACTTGTGCTTCATCCACTTCTAGAACTTGGAGGAAATGCAAAAGAAGAGCATTATCGACTCGGAAAAGAAATTGCGTCTGTTTGTGATACACTCATTGTAACAAACAAAAATTTTTATAAAGAAATGCAAAAAGGAGCATCTGAGGTTAACCCGCGTTGTTTGGTAAAGATATGTAAGGTGGATGAAGTGTTAGAGTTGGTGAGAAGTTTAGGGAAAGAAGATGTTATGGTATTTGAAGGAAAAGAAGCAGGATTTCTCCTTGACAATATTTTGTAATGAAAAGACCAACCGCAATTTCCCTTTCTCCAAATATCGATGGGAGAGATATTTTTTTAGCCACGAAGCTTTTTTTCTCTCCATGGAAGACCAGCAAGGGAACAGATAGTTTTGCTCTCGAGCATTGGTTTAAAACATATTATACAAGCGCTTTTGCATTTTCTTTCTCCTCGGGGCGAGGTGCGCTCTATGCAGTGCTTCGTGCATTAGATATACAAAAAGGCGACGAAGTTTTACTCCAGTCATTTACCTGTGTTGCTGTTCCAAATGCAGTGTTGTGGTCTGGGGCAACACCCGTGTATGTCGACGCATCCGAGACTCTTACAATCGATGTTAATGATTTAAAGAAGAAAATCACAAAGAAAACTAAGGCAGTTATTGTTCAGTATACATTTGGTATTCCACCAGATATGCAAAAGATCCAAGCGCTTCTTGCAGAAAAAAAGATTGCACTTATCGAAGACGCAGCTCATATTATTGGAGCTTCCTATCAAAAGAAAAAAATTGGAACTTTTGGGATTGCAAGTATTTTTAGTTTTGGGAGAGACAAGGCATTTTCGTCTGTTTTTGGTGGAATTGCAATGACAAATGATAGTCGTCTTGGTAAAAGCCTTGAAGAGTTTTACAAAAAACAAACATTCCCATCTTTTTTTTGGACAATGCAACAGTTATTTCATCCAATAGCGTCTTTTTTGATTCTTTCTTTGTATGATTCTTTTTCCATAGGGAAGGGGTTATTGGTTTTATTTCAAAAAATGCATATGCTTTCTTTTCCTGTATTACAAAAAGAAAAAAAAGGGGAAAGAGATGCTGTATATACAAAAAAAATGCCGAACGCTCTTGCTTCTCTTGCACTTTTCCAACTGAAGCGATTAGAATCGTTTAATATGAAGCGAGAAAAAATAACAGCACTGTATCAGTCTGAATTACGAGACACGTCTTATGTGTTACCATATGCAAATCAGCCGTTTCCGTTACTTCGTTTCCCCGTTCTTTCTAAAAATAGAGATGCTCTTATTGCCTATTTTAAAACGCAGCAGATTTATCTTGGCACATGGTATTCAAATGGTGTCGATCCAAAAGGTGTTGATTTTAGTACAATATTGTATTCTCCAGAAAAATGTCCAAAAGCAGAAGATTTTGCAAAACAAATTTTTAATCTACCAACATATCCAAATCTCTCGCTCGAGAAAGCAAAAAAAATTGTTGCCCTCTTAAAGCTATATGATAACAATACAAGAAATAACTGATCAGTCTATCTGGAAAGAGTTTCTCTTGCGTAAAGAAATCGCTTTTTTTCCATTTTTTCAATCGTGGGAATGGGGAGAAGTCGAGAGAAAGAGAGGGCGTTCTATTTTACGAATTGGAATTTTCGATTCAGTCGATGGATCTGATGAATCCGGAAAAAATGTTCTTGTCGGTGTTTGTTTGATTATCGATGTTACTGCAAGACGAGGACATTATTTCCATCTACGGCATGGACCTGTTTTTTTGCAATTCACAGAAAAATATTTCAATACGATGCTTGACTATATTAAAAAAACAGCAAACGAAAAACAAGCATCTTTTATTCGCCTGAGTCCGCTAATTCAAAACGATTTAATAGAACCAAAAAATTTGTTAAAAAACAAAGGATCTCTTGATGCTCCAATTCATAATATGGATTCAGAAATCTGCTGGATTCTTGATATTCAGAAACCGGAAGATCAATTGCTTAAAGAAATGAGAAAAACACACAGATACCTTATCCGTAAAGCAGAAGGAATGGACATTAAAATTATTCGAACAGAAAAATTGTCTGATGTTGATAAATTTATTGATCTTTACAATAACTTGTCACTTCGAAAACATTTTGTCCCTCATAGTCAAATAAAAGAAGAATTTGAAGAATTCGTGAAAGAGAAGCAGACTTGTCTATTTTTAGCAGAATATCAAAATAAGATTATCGCGGCGGCATTTATTACCTTCGTTAACAAGATGGCAATTTACCGGCATGGTGCATCCCTTGATGAGTATCGGCAAATTCCAGCGTCATATTTACTGCAGTGGGAGGCAATCAAGGAAGCAAAAAAAAGAAATATGAGTATCTATAATTTTTGGGGAATTGCACCAAGTGATAAAAAAAACCATCCATGGAGAGGATTGACGTTATTCAAAACAGGATTTGGTGGTTCGAGAGTGGAATTTTTGCACGCACAAGATATACCGCTTAGCCTCTTATATTGGAGGACATATGCGATCGATTTCCTCACAAAATTGATAAAAGGGTATTAGAGTCCTCCAAGTTTGATTAATAGCTAAAGCATAGAGTATAATACGTGTAGCTATATTCTATGGCTCAGCTTTTGGGGTTAATTATTCTGTCCTTCTTTATTTCTGGTGTTCTTCTCGTGCCATTTATTGATTTCCTCTATAAGTTAAAACTCCGTCGTCAAAAACAGGAAACACGGGACATGTTTAACCACAGAACCCCAATTTTTGATAAATTTCATGGTTGGAAAGCAGGCACACCCTTTGGTGGAGGGATTCTTATTATTCTTGTTGTTGTTATTCTCACATTGTGGGCATATGGAATTTTTTCTGTCAATATAAAGCCGTGGGAGCTGTTTGTTATTCTATTTTCGTTTGTGGGATTTGGTTTATTGGGATTGTATGATGACATTAAAAAATTGGTCGGCAATAAGTCGGGCTTTTTTGGTTTGCGGTTTCGACATAAGTTTCTTATCCAGTGGATCCTTGCATTAATTATTTCCATTGTTTTTTATACGCAACTTGGTTTTACATTTATTTTTATTCATGGATTCGGCCTTGCCAGCCTTGGATTTTTATTTATCCCGTTTGCTTCTTTAGTTATCGTTTCGTTTGTCAACGCATTTAATATTGCAGATGGTCTTGATGGTCTTGCTTCTGGCCTTTTGCTTATTTGTCTTGTTGCGTTTTTAGCGATTTCTTCCTATCAGTTGGATCAGTCGCTTGGGATTTTTATTGCTATTTTAATGGGAAGTGTTGGCGCATTTTTATACTTTAATATTTATAAAGCGCGAATTTGGCTTGGTGATGTTGGGTCATTATCGCTTGGTGCTGCGCTTGCTGTTATCGGGCTTCTTACAGGAAAAATAATTGCACTTGCTGTTATTGGCGGTGTATTTATTTTTGAAGTTGGATCATCAATGATTCAGTTGCTTGGGAAAAGATTTTTAGGCAGAAAACTTTTGCCTGTTGCTCCAATTCACTTGTACTTGCAAGAGAGGGGATGGGAGGAGCCAAAGATTGTGATGCGTGCATGGTTGTTGGGATTTTTCTTTGCTGTTCTTGGGTTGTATCTTGCTTTCATCAAATAAAGCTGTCACTGCATGAAACGATTCGATTTTATCCTCTTTGGCGTCATTTTTTTGCTTACTCTTTTTGGACTTCTCATGATCTATGACGCCTCGTCGTATATTGCATTTCGAGACTTTGGAGATAAATACCATTTTGTAAAAGATCAGGCGATGTGGGCGGCCCTGGGATTTGTCGTTTTAGTTATTTTTTCTTTGTTTGATTACCACAATTGGTATTCGTTGTCGGTACCCATTCTGATTACTGCAATTATCATGCTGTTTTTAGTTTTTATCCCTCCTTTTGGTGTATACGCACTGGGAGCAAGGCGTTGGATTAATGCCAGGGTATTTATTTTGCAACCAGCAGAGTTTGTTAAGCTAGCTCTGGCAATCTATTTGTCAGCTTGGTTTTCCCATAAAGAAAAGGGCCGTTTTCTGGCGTTTTGTCTTGTCTTGGGATTAATCCTTTTTCTTATTATGCTCGAGCCCGACATGGGAACAGCTACGATTGTGCTTTCTGAGGCGATTTTTTTATATTTTTTATCTGGCGCACAAATTATTTACTTTCTTACCTTACTACCAGCTGTTGGAGGTATTGGATTGTTGCTTGTGTTGTTTGAGCCATACCGCGCAAAGAGACTTACGACATTTTTTAGTTTTAATCAATCGGTGCAGACGTCTTCGTATCATGTAAGGCAAATTCTTATTTCACTTGGTTTAGGGGGAATGTTTGGCGTTGGTATTGGGAACTCGTTGCAAAAATTTGCATATCTTCCCGAAAACACAACAGACTCTATTTTTGCTATTATTGCTGAGGAGTTTGGTTTTGTCGGGTCAACGATTTTGATTGCTGTACTTATTATTGTCGTTTGGAGAGGATTTATTGTAGCAGCACATGCAAAAGATACATTTGGAAAATTACTTGCGGCAGGAATTACATTATTCTTGGCTTCTCAAATGATTATAAATCTTGGCGCGCAAACCGCATTGCTTCCTCTTACTGGAGTTCCATTGCCGTTTATATCATATGGCGGATCATCGCTTGTCGTAGATCTTTGTTCGATAGGAATTCTTTTGAATATTGGAAGGCAGGGCAAAGCCGCAGTGGAGCATTCATATGGGTAAAACAAAAGTACTTATTGTTGCAGGTGGAGGTGGGCATTTTTCTCCTGCACTTGCTGTTATTCAAGATGCACCCAAGAATTGGGAGGTTTTGCTTGTCGGGAGAAAATATGCTCTGGAAGGAGATAAGGCGTTGTCATATGAATATCAAACAGCAAAAATTCTTGGTATTCCATTTGTTTCGCTCGCAACAGGAAGATGGCAGAGAAAATTTACAACCCACACAATTCCTTCGCTCCTCAAAATTCCCTATGGTTTCTTTCAAGGAATAAAAGTTATAAGAACATTCCATCCAGAAATAGTTTTGTCTTTTGGCGGATATGTTTCGTTGCCTATTACGCTTGCCGCATTTTTTTTGAGAGTCCCCGTTGTTGTGCATGAACAAACATTGGGAGCGGGTTTTTCTAATAGGATTGCCTCTTTTTTTGCAAAGAAAGTGTGCATTTCTTGGGAAAGCTCCAAACGTTTTTTTTCAAAAGGGAAAGCGGAGCGTACTGGAAATCCGATACGAAAAGAAATACTAGAAGAATCACAATCTGCATTAAAAAGGTTGAAGTTTGATACAGAAACTATAAAAACTGTATATATCACTGGAGGAAGTCTTGGTTCTCATCGTCTAAATGCCGCAGTAGAAGGGTGCCTTCCAAAATTATTAGAAAAATATCGAGTGATTCATCAAACAGGAGATGCTCAAGAATACAAAGATTATCAAAGACTTAAGTCGCTACGAGAATCATTCGACACTGTAAGAAAAGAACGATATGTGCTTGAAAAGTTTTTTCCAGTCGATGAGGTTGGTGTTATTCTCAGAGCTTCTGATGTTGTTGTTGCGAGAAGTGGTATTACGACTGTTTGCGAACTTCTTTATTTAGAGAAGCCATCTTTATTTATTCCTTTACCATTTGCGCAAAACAACGAACAAATGGAAAATGCCCTCATGGCGAAAAAAATGGGAATTGGAGAAATACTATCCCAAGATTCGCTCTCCTCAGAAGTCTTATTCTCTAAAATCTCAGAGATCATCGAAAATAAAGCGCGTTATCAATTGGTAAAAAAAAGTACAGAGAAGCATATGTCGAAAGATGCAGCAGAGAATATAATTCGTATAGTTACAAAGGTTGTGACGTCTTGATATCATAGGAAGAGTCTATGTTGCATACAAGACGAAAAAAACCATCTGCAGTAAAACGAATAATATTTCTATTTGTTATTGTTTGTTTTTTCTTTGCACTATATTCTGTTTATAAACGATTAACTAGGCAGCTTCTTATTAGTCCTCTTCCTTCATCTGTTACTGATGTTCGCGGAGTAAAAACTCAAATCAAAAATACAACATTTGTCGATGTGCTCAAAGAAAATCTTTCTAAAAATGATGTGCAATTTTCTGATATTCAAGAATCTTCTGGGTCTGCGTATCTCGTAAAACTTTCAAACGGTTCAAGTGTTCTCTTTTCTGCAAAAAAAGATGCAGGAGGTCAGGTATCCACTTTACAAGTGGTCTCATCCCGTCTTACAATAGAGGGGAAGGGGTTTAGCTTGTTGGATTTGCGTTTTGACAATCCAGTTATTGTATTTAAGTAGTAGTAAATGCTACACTCAAAGAGTATGAGTGAAGGTAAAATTGTTGTTGGTGTTGACATTGGAACCTCAAAAATAGTTACGGTTATTGCGAAAGTCGACGATGTGGTAAATGTTTTGGGCGTCTCGGAGGTTAAATCTGTCGGTATTCGTAAGGGGCAGATCGTCGATATAGAAGAAGCAGTGTCTGCAATAAATCAGTCTTTGGAATCTGCAGAGCGAATGGCTGGATATTCTGTGTCTCATGTTATTGCCTCTATTGGGGGAAGTCATATAGAAAGCCAGAATTCAAGGGGTGTTGTTGCTGTTTCTGTTCCCGATGGAGAAATTGCAGCGAACGATTTATCTCGAGTTATCGACGCAGCTCGAGCCATCTCTTTGCCATCATCTCGCGAGCCAATTCATGTGTTGCCCAGAAACTATACTGTTGATGGACAAGAGGGCATTAAAGACCCGATTGGAATGACTGGTATAAGGCTTGAAGTCGATACGCATATTGTGACTGCTAGCTCAACAGCACTGCGAAACCTGGAGAAAGCGCTTTCTGAGGTTGGTGTTGATTTAGATGGTGTTGTCTTCAGTGGTTATGCAAGCAGTCTCTCTGTGTTGTCGGACACAGAAAAAGAATTAGGAGTTGTGTTGGTTGACATTGGTGCAGGAACAACCGATATTTCTATATTTGTTGAAGGGTCAGTTGCGTACTCATCTGTTTTGCCAATTGGGGCACGACATATCACAAACGATTTGGCAATTGGACTTCGTATATCGCTTGAGAGTGCTGAAAAAATTAAACTATTTCTTTCTCAAGTAACGCATGAACGAAAAATTATTCATCCGTCTGGAATAAACGAAGAAGAAAAACCAGCAAAGTCTTCTGATCCAAATGCGAAACCAGACGAACTCGATGTTGCCGTGCTTGGTTTGCCCGAAGAACTTCGAAAGGTTTCGAAAAAAACGCTTATCGATGGAATTATTCGCCCACGACTCAATGAGCTTTTTACCATGATTGGTTTAGAAATTAAAAAAAGTGGATTTGGTGGATATACACCATCTGGAATTGTTATTACTGGAGGAGGCGCTCGGACTATTGGTATTCAGGATGCAGCAAAACGAATGTTGGCGATGCCAGTCCGCATCGGATTACCAATTGGGATGAA
>CAZKLH010000003.1:0-23753 GCA_964553595.1 uncultured Gammaproteobacteria bacterium
TAAAAAAGCAAAATAGAGGATTACTGCTTCATTGGAAGGAATTCCAAGTGATTTTCTTGCAGCCTCCTTTGTTATTGTTATGTCAAAGTGTTCAACGCCATGGGGGATGACCACGATTTTTTCTTTACTTCCAAACCTCACAAGTCTTTTACGAAATTCTTCTTCAAAGACAATTATCTTTGTACTTAAAACAAGTAGTAAAGCGTAAAACCATGCCATGAATAGAGAGAAAACGGAGATTTTTAGTCCTTTTTTTTCCATATCAATGTGACCTGAAACCTCTTCTAGATCGCCAACTACTTGGTGAATAACAATCGTTACTTTTTTTCCAAAAATCCGAAGCAATAAAAGAAAGAGGGGGAGCATGATAAGTGAAAATTTTTCTCCAAACATAGCAAGCTCAAGTTCTAAAAGAACTTGTTTTTTATTTTTGTGACGAAAAAGAATCTCAATAAGAAGAATGGGAAGGGCGTTTAAAGCGTTTCGTTTCCAAACTCGTTCTATGGTAATTTCTTTTTCTTTATAACTTTCTCTTTTATTATCAAATTGTTCTGCCAGAACCGTTATGTCTATGTTTTTTTTCTGTGTTGCGTAAAAAGTACTAAGAGCGAGTAGGGTATTTTTGGTATATGAGGCACCACCAACAATATTTTTGTGATGAGTTTCTCCTTTAGGAGGATAACTCGCTATAACAAGCAGGTTATTTGATTTCATAAACAGTTAGATAATATCTGCCAATACTACCTCTTGTAGATGAGTAAGGGAAGGTTGCATGGCATGTTTCCATTGAATCATAGCAAGGTCAAGAAACGTTTGGGGAATTGCGCTAAGCAAATTGACTTTTGATCGATCGTCATTTGACCACACAACAGATTTTTCCACAAGAGAGAGTTTATTCTTTTTTGCAAGATAGAGAATTTCCGCATCATATCCCCATCTATTTATTCTACTCTTAGAAAAAATAGGAAGCAAAGATTGTTTTGAGAATGCTTTAAATCCACAAGTAAAATCAGTAACATCAAGACCAAGTATTAACTGAGTGAAGCGGGTAAACGCTTTTCCTAATAATTCTCGATATAAAGGTTGATGTTTTATTACTGTTGATTCTCCATTCTTTCGTGTTCCAACGATCACATCAACACCATTATTTATAAAAGGAACAAACTTTTTTATTTCAGAAAGAGGTGTTGATATATCTGCGTCAAAAAAGAGTGTGTAATCAGCTTTTGAAGCAAGCATGCCTTGTTTGATTGCGTACCCTTTTCCTTTATTTTGAACATAGGAGATTATTTTCACTGTTGTTTTCAGTTTCTTTTCAAGCGCTGTTTTTTCATTTTGCAGTATTATTACAGAATTATCGCTTGATCCATCATTGACAAATATGATTTGCTTGAGATCTAGCCCACGAGGAAGCTCTAGTTCGTACAACGCTTTGAATGTTTTTTTGATTCTATCTTTTTCGTTATAGATAGGGATAACAAATGATAATGTTTTCATAATTTCCCGCTCAGATCACCAGTTTTTACTCATGATCTAGGTGGGAAAGGTATACAGGTATGCGGGGTGTTGTCTCATGAAGAGACGGCACAGCGCAAATGCTGCATGTCTCTCTTTCGAGAGTGATTCCCACAATTGTGGATTGATCTAATCGATCGGCTTGTGTTCACCGCTTTCGGTGTAGCAAGAAGATCGAATGATCCTCACAGTCTAACAGGCGTATTGCTGGGGTCATGGCGCATGCTCATATGCTATAGCTTATGGCTATAGTAGTGGCGCGCTCGCCCAGCAAGTTTTGGGTTCCTAACCCAAGAAAGGATAGATCTCCTTTATGCAATGGCATTTAGCCGTTGCACCAGTATGTCGCGCTTGCGACCGTGGCCGTTTGACCATTTCGAAGCGTCGCTCCGTCAGTGTCAACACGTCCAGTGGCTGGTGCTTTCAGCAGAACGGCAGGGCCGTTGTACTTTAGGCCTTCGCCATTCGTGTTCGGTAGCACCGTCCAGCTTGAGGTGTTGCCGCCGATAGTTGTCGAAACGTTCGACAGAGTCAGACACGTATTGCCTGGCTTACTCGCGGTAGCGGGCACGATCGTCGGCGGAGCCGGCTTGGTCGCTGGTTGTGACACCTGCGGAACCTGAGTCGGCTGAGCCGGCTGCTGGGTCGGGACTGAACTACTAGTCGTCGTTTGCTGGTTGTCGCATGAGAAGCCTTGAGCTTCGACCTTGAAACTGGGCGTCTGGCTTGCGCCGAACGCTTGTTCCTTGATCAAAAGATCACAGGCATTGTACACAGCGTCCCCAGCGGGATAGCCAGCTTTGCGACGAAAGGTGCCAGCGACGATTGGGTACTTTCCAGGATCCTGCGTGACAACGATCTTGTCGTTCGCAAGGTGAAGCGTACCAATGAAGCCATCTGGCAGTATCGCATCGACAACCTGCGGAACGGAGCGCCACGTGTAGGCATCATACTCTGTTCCGAGGCAGACGACCGATAGACCAATCTTGTTTTGGACTGCACCGACGTTCTTGTCGCCACAACCCAGTTGGTATTGGATACCAGGCGCTGGAACTGCCGGAAGTAAGACTGGAACGGTCGGAACTGGAACTACCGTACTCGTCGAAGCGGGCGCTTGGGTCGGAACAGCAGTGGGCTGAGCCGGCTCTGGCGATGCCTTCGATGGCACGGGCGACGCGTATGGCGTGGTCACGTTGATCTTAACTGCAGCTTGGGTTTCCCCATGCTCGTTTTTGGCGACCAGAGCGAACGTCGAGGTCTTGTCGAGTGTTACCTCAGCAGATCCCGAATTCTGAACTGGATTTCCGCCAATCGTGACTTCCGTCGCATTATCGGTGCTCCAGGTAAGAAGAGACTTCTCTCCTTCCTTGAGGGAAACCGGGTTTGCCGAGAACGCGACCGTGGGCGGGCAGTTTCCACCGAGAACCGGGAGGCAGACCTGTCCGACAACTGGACCAACCACTGGGAGCAAGACGAACCTGATGAGCGCGTAGGTAACTGCGATGAGCAATAGGATGCGAATCATGTAGTTTCCTCCTACCAGACCTTACGCCAAAGTCGTGCGAGCTTGTCGGCCGTAGTCTCTTGACTGTCTTCGAAGGGCCGGAACTGTGTCCTGTCGGTGCTGCTACTGCGAGCGCGATAGGTGCTTTCCAACGGGATCAGACCGTGCTCTCGCAAGACATCGATAACGATGGCTCGGATGACCTCCTTCATCTCTTCCATTTGCTGCTCTTCCAGAGTGCTATGACTGGTGACCTCTGGTCGAGCTCCGCATTCGGAACAGAATTTGGTGCCAGGAAGCATGGAATGACCGTTTAGGCAGTACACGTTTGTTTCCTTTCCAGTCTTGATTTTGTCCGCTTTTCCCTTCATTAACCTTACAACTTTCGTCGTGAGGAGGCTGGTGCCAACGGCACTGAGGGGAGCCTGTTGTTTAGGAAAGTTGGTATTCCTCCTTTTTGATTTATTTTGTGGAGCGTGCTCCACGCTAAAGACAAATATGTTGCCTCCAGAGTGGAGCAGTCCACAAACAAAAAAAGAGTTATTCCTGTTAGATTTACTACAACTATCCATCAAACGATGGTAAATTGTAGCCTGTATACCTTGTCAAAGTGCTCATTTACTTATTTCTTATGAATACCAGCAAAAATTAGGTATAGAAGAGATAAGTAATGTATGGAGATTTACTCAATTAGCCTGCAACTTCTGCAGTCTTTTTTGGGTGAATCCCCTGTATCTGCCAGCCACATGTTAGGCTGACAGGGACAGAGGAGGGAAGCTTTCCTTCCCTTTGTCCCTAAGTGCGGTTATCGGAGGATGGATCTTTTTCTAAGGAATGTTCCTATGAATCCAGTTGGGATCAAGGCTAACAATGGTAAAGCCTCTGGTCCAGTAGCTGGTGCGCTAAAGGTCTTTTTAGGCAATGACTGTACTGTTAGGCCACCCTTGGTAGTTGTGACGCCTGGTTTTTCGATACAAAGCTGTGCGGTGTCTTGGTTTGTTTGACCATTGCTGGCTGTTGCTGTTGCCTGGTTGACCACACAGGTAATAGTTGCGTCTGCTGGCAATGTGCTTGCGTCGGCTGTTTTACCAGTAACCGTGAATGTTCGTGTTTCGTTAGGAAGCAAGTTGTCTGCCTCAAATGTGAGCACGTTATTTGACATAGTCCCAGGTCCAGCCACAAAGCTGACAAATTGTGGAAACGTGTCTTGCACTGTGGTTTTATCAAGTGTTGCTGTGCCTGTGTTGGTTATTGCAAGCTGAAAATTAACTGTTTGTGAAGGGTTGTATTTAGGATCATTTACTCCTAAATTGTCCACAAAAGCGTTTGTTTGAGGGTTTTGAACGGTTTTATTGATAAGAATATTAGTTGATGTACATGATTCCTGGCCTCCATAAGGAGTCTGACATGTACCGTCAGCCATAACAACAGAAGCTGCGGTTAAGAAGGATAGAGTAGATAATGTGATTGCAAAGATTTGGTTTTTCATATTCAGTTCGAGGAGTATATCACGTATTATAGGACATGTCAAGTGGCATTTTTATTTGTTACCCAAAGTTACCCATTCTTCATACCCATACAGATTAACCGTCAGGGTATAGCCTCAGTAATAAATGACTATTATAGGGCTACATAACATCTTTGGGCAACTCATCGGTAAGGGAGGCAAAAGGGTTTGCAAACCAGAAATGTATCAATTATGATTAGACCAATGGAGTCTGCAAACAATAAAATCCTATTGGAAGTAAAAACAACCAGGACAGAGGAGGAGACCGCAGAGGCAACACTGCAGTTTTTGGCGAGCCTGGTTAACCTCAAAAAGCCTTTGTTGTACTTTTGGCGATTAGGCGTGCCTATCAGCTTCGAAATAGCCGTGTTTGGCCAGACGATTCATTATTATATTTGCGTTGAAAAAGCCTATCAGACGTTTGTTGAGGGACAGCTGGTCGCACAGTACCCAAAGGCAATTATTGCCAAAGCAAAGGATTTTACAAAAGAGCTTTTTGCAAGAAGCACCACGGTTAGCCTTGGACAAATGAAGCTGAGTTTTGGCTTCTTGTATCCGCTTCGAACATTTAAAGATTTTAAAGAGGTAGATCCACTTTCTTCGCTTTTGGGGACATTGTCGAAAGCAAAAGAAGAGGATATGGCAGTTGTGCAGTTTTTGCTTGTTCCTGTGAGTAGTTCGTGGCAGGGAGCAGGGGAGCACGCAGCCCTTGATAAGAAAACCGACAGCGCTGGCTCGGCTATTACCAATCCCTACACAGCGGTTATTAAAGAAAAAATAGCGTTTAATGGGTTTAAAACAGCAATACGACTGGCGGTTTCTTCGGATTCTAAAGAGCGGTCAAAGCATTTCCTTTTTGAAATTGCCAATAGCTTTTCGTCGTTTAACAATCCATCGGGAAACTCGCTTCGGTTCAAACGGCCAATTCTCTGGCAGCGGGAACGGCTTATCAAGGCAATACAAACAAGGTCAAAGCATTTTGTACCAATGAGTCAAATCCTCAATGTTGAAGAGCTTTCGACGATGTTTCACTTTCCAACGCTCAAGCTTGCAAATATTCCTAATATTTCCTGGTATAAAACAATTCTCTCCCAGCCTCCAGAGGAGTTGCCAATAAGTGAGGGATTGTCGGATGATCAGAAGAAAGAAGTTAATTTTTTTGCCAAGACTGAGTTTAAAAACAAAATGTCCACCTTTGGTATAAAAACAGACGACAGGAGAAAGCACGTGTATGTTATTGGAAAAACCGGAACAGGGAAGTCAACGCTGATTGCAAACATGGCAATTAACGATATGAGAAATGGCAAAGGGTTTGCTGTTATTGATCCACATGGTGATTTGTGCGAGATACTCTTACAGTACGTTCCGTCGTACCGTGTGAATGATGTGATTTACCTTGATCCATCGGACCGCGATCATCATTTCTCCATGAATCCACTGGAAGTTGAGAGTCCGCATCAAAAAGAATTGGTTGTATCGGGGATTGTGTCCATATTCCACAAGCTCTATGGCACCTCGTGGGGACCACGTCTTGAATATATCTTGCGAAATGCGCTGTTAAGCGTTATTGGCATGCCGAATGCAAATTTACTGATGGTAACCGATATTCTCACCAACGACTCGTTTCGACAAAAAGTTGTTGATAGTCTTGATGACGTTGTTTTAAAAAACTACTGGACGAATGAGTTTGCCAATATGACAGATAGGCTTAAAGCAGAATCACTCTCGCCAGTTCTTAACAAAGTTGGTCAGTTCACTTCATCTCATTTAATGCGAAACATTATTAAAGACCCAAAATCTACGGTTAATTTGGAGAAAATCATGAATGAGGGGAAAATTCTCCTATTCAATGTGTCGCAAGGCAAAATTGGTGAGGATAATGCAGCACTTTTGGGAGCTATTGCAATTACTAAGATTCAGCTTGCTGCGATGAACAGAGTCCATCTTGCAGAAACAGACCGCAGAGACTTTTATTTGTATGTTGATGAGTTTCAAAACTTTGCAACCTCAAGTTTTATAAAAATTCTTTCAGAAGCAAGGAAGTACCGGCTTAATCTCATCTTAGCGAATCAATATATTACCCAAATTCCCGAAGATGTTCGAGGTGCTATTTTTGGGAATGCAGGCACGATGCTCTCTTTTATTATTGGAGCACAAGATAGTCCGTATATGGCAAAAGAGTTTGGTGAGCGGTTTAAAGAAGAAGACTTATTGGCGTTGGGTAATTATCAGGCAATTATAAAGCTGGCAATTGATGGCATTACGCACGCACCGTTTTTGTGTTACACACTTCCATTGCCAAAAAGCGCAACACAAAATAGAGAGAAAATTCTAAAATCCTCAATCGAGCGATACACAAAACCCGTAAAAGACTAAAAGTACGTGTCCTAATTGCCCTAGTCTATCTAATTAACCTAAACGATTTTTTTAGAAATGAGATTAATGAGGATTTTGTTTTTAATGAGAGGTTTTTCTTCTCAGTAAGAGTCCGCCAATGCCGCTAGGTAGAAGAGCAAGTAAGGGGAGCATTTCTGGTCCTGTTGGTGGTGCTGTTTTTATGTTCGGGGAAGGCTGGACAAACAGTCCACCTTTTGTGGGCATTTGGGAAGGTGTTTGCCCTCCAAGAGGAATTGCCTGAATACATAATTGTGCATTGTCTTGACTTACCTGATTGTTATCAGATGTCGCTTTTGCCATGTTTACAACGCATGTTATTCCTTGCGGGAGATTCGAAGCACCTGAGACCTGCCCTGTAATGGTGAATGTTCGTGATTCGTTTGGCAACAAATTGTTTACAGTAAAAGAATCTGTATTGGTGTTCGTGTCAAAGGTGCCAGGACCTGAAACAAAGCTGACAAATTGTGGAAACGTATCAGTAACAGTTGTGGTCGATAGGGTTGAGTTACCAGTATTGGTGACTATTAGCTGAAACAACACTGATTGTCCAGGAGAAAACTTGGCATCGTTTATAGAGAGATTATCGGTAAATGCTTTGGTGTCTGGATTTTGCACCATTTTATTTATAAGTATTGTGCCGTTTTGTACGCATGTCTGGCCTCCGCCATAAATAGGTTGACAGCTGGTGTCAGCAAAGACACGGGGAGAAAAGAAGAAAACAATAAGCAATAATAAAGTAAAGAAAACTGTTAGCTTTTTTACTCTTGTCATTAAAAAACGATACTCCAAATATATGGCAGTATCGTTGCCGTAGTGTACTATGGACTTTATGGGATGTCAAGAGCTACTTGACAAACAGAGTATTATGTGGTGTAATAAGCGTACCTTTAGAAGTTTACCTTCGAATAGTTTTTTCCACAGAGTGCATTTCATGTTAACTAACCGAAAAACGTTCTAATCTTTTATGTCTCAACGATTATCTGCAAAGTCAGACTCCGATCCAAAAGAACCAAAAGCCACCCCTTCTGTAACCGATATTGTCGGGAAGCCAAGTGCAACAGTTGTGCCAGAGCCATTACCAGCTGTGAAACCTTTACAAAATAATACGTTCGCAGCCGCTTCTTCTGCCATGCCAGCCTCGGCATACTCTAATGGTGGTCTCAGAAATAACGGGGGAGAGCAACCAATGCCTTTAGGAACAGAAGCTGTGTCCGGCATACTAGATATTCAGCCAGAAGGCCATGGGTTTTTGCGACCAAAGTTTATTCCATCCTCTCGAGATATTTATATTTCCCAGTCACAAATCAGAAGATTCTTGCTTCGACCGGGTGATAAAGTTGCCGGCTTTGCAAGGCCTCCGAAAGACACAGAGCGCTACTATGGTTTGCTCAAAGTCGAAAAGGTTAACGATTTATCTGCAGATGATTCAATAAAACGCCCACATTTTGATGATCTCACGCCAATTTATCCAAAAAAGCAAATTATTATGGCAACAGCAAAAGTGCCATTATCAACTCGTATTATCGATCTTATCTCGCCAATTGGATTTGGACAGCGAGGTATGGTTGTATCACCGCCAAAAGCAGGAAAAACAACCATTCTAAAAGAAATTGCCGCAGGAATTACCAAAAATTTCCCCAAAGCGCATCTCATGGCAGCCTTAATTGGAGAGCGACCAGAGGAAGTAACAGATATTAGTATGTCGGTAAAAGGAGACGTTGTTGCATCAAATTTTGATGAACCGCCAGATAATCAAACACGGGTTGCCGAAATTACACTAGATAGGGCAAAGAGGCTTGTTGAGATGGGGATTGATGTGATTATTCTTCTTGACTCGATCACAAGGCTTGCGCGGGCATACAATCTCTCTATTGAGCCATCTGGAAGAACTTTGACCGGCGGATTTGATCCAGCAGCACTCTGGCCAGCAAAGCGATTCTTTGGTGCAGCCAGGAATTGCCAGGAAGGTGGATCGTTAACGATTATTGGTACAGCGCTTGTTGAAACTGGATCTCGCATGGATGATCTTATTTATGAAGAGTTTAAGGGTACAGGAAACATGGAATTACATCTCAATCGAAAGCTTGCAGATCGAAGAATTTTCCCAAGTATCGATATTGAGCGATCAGGAACACGCCAGGAAGAACTTTTGCTTTCCGAGTCAATGCTTAAAAAAGTCGTGACGACAAGACGAATGCTTGATATGTTGTCTTCTGATGAAAGAACGGCAATTTTTATTGAAAAATTAGGAAAAACACCCGACAACGAAACATTCCTTGAGTCACTCGGAAAATCGTAGCCTCTTGTCTAAAAATTCTATCTCTCCTTGGTTTGACAACTTCTCCTAAATCTGTTACTCTTTTCCTTCAGCATGCATACATCTTTTTTCAATCGTGTCGTGGGTTTTGTAGTAAGAATAGGAAAGAAATTTCCGGTTTGGTTTTCGTTGTTCCTTGCGTTTGTGAGATTCTTCTCCTCGTATTCTCGAAAGAAAATATTATTCTGGTCAACACTGTTTGAAAATAACAAAAATCTACTGGTTAAGTTTTTTATCGCTAAGAGAGGTCGATACAACCGACCTTTCTTGCATATAACTACAATGGGAGTGATTGGGTTGTGCATTGTTATTGCGCCGTTACTCGCTGATACCTATCCAATATTTTCTCCTCGTTCTTCTGTTTTGGCGGCTTCAGCCTCGCAACAGGAGCAACAATCTATTATTGTTGGTGAGAATGTGTTCCAAACAGATATTTCACAAAAGCCCAGAGATCAAATTATTACCTATCACGTCCAAAAAGGAGACACGCTTTCAACCATTGCTCAGAAGTTTGGTGTTTCTGAAGATACGCTTCGTTGGGAAAACGATCTCACCTCAGACGATCTTGCTATCGACGATGAGCTAAAAATTCTTCCTGTGACTGGCATCGCGCACAAAGTGCAAAGTGGCGATACGGTGTATTCAATTGCAAAAAAGTATGATACCGAAGCGCAGAAGATTGTCGACTTTCCTTTTAACGATTTTGCCAATCCAGAAACATTTTCTCTTGTGGTTGGGCAAATTCTCGTTGTTCCAGACGGTATTAAGCCATCTGAGCAGCCGTTTATTAAGCGGGAAGTATATATCGCACAAGGACCTATTACTATTACCGCAAGTGGGTTTACGTGGCCAGTGCATGGGTTGGTTACCCAGTTTGCTTCCTGGTATCACATGGCTTTGGATATTGCAGCCCCAGTCGGCACGCCAATTGTTGCTGCACATTCAGGAAAGGTTATCGCAGTGAGCGTTGGTACATGGGATGGCGGATATGGAACAAGCGTGCAAGTCGGGGACTCGGCTGGCTATACATCACACTATGCCCATATGAACGGTGTTAACGTCTCTGCCGGAGACACAGTTACTGCAGGACAGACAGTTGTTGGTTGGATTGGCATGACAGGAAGAACAACAGGGCCTCACGTCCATTTTGAAATTAGGAAGAATGGCGTTCTTATTGATCCCTTGCCTTATTTAAAGTAACTGCTTTATTGCTTTATCGATTGGAAATTGCTAGTATTATTTCCGCCCATGGGCCTGTAGCACAGCTGGTAATGCGCCGCATTCGCATTGCGGAGATCAGCGGTTCGAATCCGCTCAGGTCCACGGAATATTTTTTTGGGCCTGTGGTATACCGGTAACACGTCACTATGGCATAGTGAAGTAAGGGGTCCGATTCCCCTCAGGTCCACACGATAAGCTATTCTCGCCTGACAGTTCCTCAGATCAGCAAGAATCCTCTTGCTATTTACCCCTTTTTCGGCTATACTCTTTGGCAGTTGCCCAGGTCCACATAGAGTAACCTTTCTCTGGTCAAATCCCAGTTGATAGGAAAAGAAAAGCAAATGGGACCAGAAGGGGGGTGAATTGACAATGGCGTTTCAAGATCAAAATTTAACCTGCAGAGATTGCGGAAAAGAGTTTGTTTGGACAGCAGCTGAACAAGAGTTTTATCAGCAAAAAGGATTTCAAAATGCACCAGTGAGATGTCCTTCATGCCGATCGCTCAAAAAAGCGAGAATGGGAAATGGCGGAGGATCGTCTTCACGACAGTCTTTTGAAATAACATGTTCAAATTGCGGTAAAAAAGACACAGTACCATTCCAACCAAGAGGAGATCGTCCAGTTTTTTGCCGAGATTGTTTTCGAAAGCAAAGAGAGGGATAATTTTCCACTTCTGTAAAGAAAAAAAGTAGCTATCTTCGATATTCATTATATAGTTTATAGCTCTTTTTTTCTGTTGCTTCAATCGTTAAGATCCAATACTTCTAAGTCGAGGATTATGCTTCATGTTTCTTAGTAAACAAACGGAGTTCTCGGTTTCTATTTTTAGTGAGCCGAGGCAGAACTTGTTGCTGGAACTGGTGGAGGAATCTTGACTTGTGGTTTTCGTTCTGGAAGTTGCGCTGAAGAAGTGCTGACTTTCAGTGTTGATTGGACTGGTGGCTGTTGTGTTTCTGCTCCTGCAACCTGATTGTTTGTTCCATTCATCTTTTTATCCAAAGTATCAAGTTCTCCGGTAATTTGTTTTAACTGGTCTGGAATTGCAGCCACCAATGTTTTTACTGTTTCATAGGCAAGTTTTGCATTTGGCAAATCTCCTTTTTCTTCTAAGGCGTGTCCAAGATTGTAGTATGCATTCGCATAATCCTGTTTTAGGTTAATAGCAATCTGGAATTGACGCTGTGCAGTTTCCCATTGTTGTAATTGGTAGTAGATGCCTCCAAGATTAATATATTCCTGCGGATTGTTTGGATCAAGAAGAATTGCCTGCTGATTTGCTAACACAGCAAAGTCTTGAGCGTTTTGTCCAAATCCAATAAGACTTCGATAAATACTTGCAAGCACTTGCCAATCAAGTGCTGTTTGGGGAGAAATTGCCACAGAAGTTCTTCCTGCGTTAATTGACTGCTGAATGAGCGTATAGATTGATTGCTGGAGTTGTGCGCTTGGTGTTGCGCCTTTGGGCTGTTGGGAAGCCAAGGTGTTTGCAAGCTGCAAATTTACCTGGGCAAATGTTCTGTAATAGCCATCTCTGTATGGAAATGCTGCAATTGCATCACGTTCTGAATTGTACGTAAGCGTTCCATTGTTTTGCGAGTAAGCAACAAGCGATTGCTGAAAGAGAATATCTGAGAGAACATAACGAAATGTCGTATACCCAAAGACGCCTGCAACAATAACAAAAAGTGCGAGAATAAAAGACGGAAGCAATTCTGTGTTTTTGGATTGCTTTGCAGTATTCGTTGCAGCTGGCGCAGGTTGACTATAGTCATATGCAGGATTTATATCATTATAGGATTGACTGGAAAAATGTGAGTATGGAACAATATCTTTTCTAAAACCCAAAAAGCCTTGTGATTTTTTGTGCAGGGCAAGATGTAATTCTGCATCGTAAAACTGGTTGAGGCTTTGGTCGTTGGAGTCTGCGGCCGCATCGAGACTTTTTTGAACGCTGTAGAGCGCCAAAGAAACAAAAAAGAGAGCAAACAGAGGGAAGGAAAAGGGAATAAGAAATGAGCCAATAATTGCAAGACACATCGAAGCGAAAAGAAGGTTAATTTTTTCCAAATGTGCGAGGCTCTGGCTTTTTACCACCCGGATGACCAAGAAAAGAAAAGAAAGCAATCCAAAAAGCCCTGTTGTTGCCAGAGTTTCTAAGATAAAGCTTGAAGACCGAAAGAATGTGACGCTCCAAAGCGATTGGTTAAGATTGTACGATGCTTGTTTAAACCTGGTAAAGTCGGTAACGTATGTGCCAATGCCACTACCAAAAAGAAATCCTTTTAAAATTCTCCCCGTGTCTTGTGAGATCGAGGCAAATGCTGTTTGGAATCCAGTTTCGAAAGGAAGAATCGGGAGTCCACTTTGTACAGATTGCAGCGTGAGTAGTTCATACAAAGATAAAGCAATGCCGCCTGCGATAATAGCTGCACCAATGCTAAAGCCAACAGATTCGATAGTGATATCTTTTGCAGATTTGGCTTTGAGAAGGGGGAGTCCAAAGTGCAATACAATGGGAAGAGCGATAATAAGATAAGCTGCTTGATCGAAAAGTGTTCCCATCGGGGTGAATGTTTGACTTTGAGCAAAAGCAAAAGGAAGCACATAAACTTTTAGATACGAAAGAATTGAAAGAACCGAAAGAGCAACTGCTCCGCAGGTAAAATACGTTGTAATCAGCACGAACGATTTTTTTGTGCGTGCGATATTAACTACTATAAAGAAACTCAAAGCCGCGAAAAAAAGAGGCACAAATGCGATAAGCGAATCGTATCGATTTACTGCAAACAGCGATGATGCAAACACTGCAATAGTAAACAACAGTATAGGAAGATCGAATGGTGTGCAACGAACCCGAACAGTGCCTTCATTAACCATCCGCACACCAACAAGCAAAAGTAATGCAAGCGACATGACTCCAAGCAGAATTTGTTTGGGCAGAATAAAAAAATCAGTCGTCATGGGAGCAAGGACAAGCGGAAGAAGAAGGAGGCATAAACCTAATAAAAGAAACGATGTGTTTTCTATGTAGATACCTATTTGCGTTTTTGTGTCCATATTTATCTTATTATGGCAGTCGAGTTCCTCCTCTTACTATAGTAACATGTCTACCGTTTACAATTTACAAGAATTATTCCTCATCCTACCAGTCAATTTTTGTCTTGTCAATAAGAATATCTGATACATAAACATACAAAAATATAGTTTACTAGCATTTATACTAATTAATAATCCACCAGTTGAGATGTATATCAGAAGATGTTGATTTTGGAATCTCTACAGTAAACGAACCGACTGTTCCAAGCGTTTGAGACTCTTCTGATTGCCTCGCAACGTAAGGAGTGTTGCCAGTTGTATTTGAGGTTGCAGATATGTAGATGAGTGAACCTTTTTTTACATAAGGAGTAATAATAGTTCGTTTAGTTTGTCCTGCGGTAATCGTGGCAGTTCCAGCAGAAGAAGACGCAACTGTCTCTGTAAACGATGTATCTGCCTGTGCGTCTCTGACTATTCCAAAGTCTTTGCTGAGTATTTGTTGGAAGCTACCAGAGCCAGATGCAGCAACATTGCCCTTTTGATCAATAGTAAGAATACTGCTTGTTGAAGCATTTTGAATAACAAAGGATGGAGTTGTTCCCTCGCTTTGCTCGGCTTGCGCAGAAGAAGACGCGAGTCGAATAGTAAAATCGTCTCCTGGGATTGGCGAAAGCAGATGCGCTCGTAAGGTTTGAGAAACAGTGACATCTTTTGCAAACGATGCGTTTCCTTCTGTTGTGAGGTTTCCATCGGTATCGATAAGAAACAAGCCATTCATTACAGAAAAGTTTCCCTGTCGAAGTGGTTGCAGGGCAAGCGTTGTTCCTAATACGTCGATAGACCTATTTGTCATCACGAGTTGCCCGCCTACAGAAAGTTGTCCAGACAAAGATACATCAGAAAAACTTGAAGGTCCAAGGGCTGTGACTCCTTGTAGAAAATTTTGCCCGTTTTTTGTTGTTGCAGAAGAGGTAGCGAGGTTTTCATACGAGGTATATATAGTATCCGTGTTTGCGCTTGTTTGATTTTCCGATGCATTTGCACTTGCCGATGCCAGAAGACTTGCCAAAAGAGAATCCTTAACTGATTGGGGCAAATCTATATTATCGGCAATAATATTGGCTGCATGGAGGGTTCCAGAAATTGTTGCAGCGTCAGAAAGCAGATTTTTACTGATGTTTTGTTCTGCTTCGATACTGTTTGTACTAATTTTTCCAGAAATTGTGGCATCTGTTGCGGTAAGTGTCCCCGAAAAGCTTGCGTTGCCAAACGAGTCGATTTGGGCAACTAGCACTCCAGACGAAGAAGCGCTACTTCTAATGCCAAATACCCCATTTGTCAAAGTGACACCAATTTGCGAATTATCTAAAGGCGAAATGAGTGACGTATGGATTTGGTCGATGTCTGCAATCGGGGAAACCATCTTTTGATTTTGGACAGTAGTAAGTATGTAGTCGGCAAGACTTTGCCCTTTTACAAATAGTTCGTCTGTTTTAATGGATTTTGCAGAAATTATTCCAGTTTCAATATCTGCGACGAAAACTTTCGCAAAAGAGCCAACAGTTGTTGCAATACTATTACTAGTTGTGTTGACGACAGAGTAGTCGGCTACGGTATTGTTTTTCGATTGGTCAACAATGCTTATGTTTCCAGAGTTGGTAAGAAATATGGTCGGGTCGTACCACGACACATTGATAGAGACAAGAATGCTTGTTTGGGTCTGGTTTGTATTCTTGGCTCCTTGTAATGCTCTGCCGACAATGAATCCTGACTGCGTTGCTTTTGTCGCGACGCCAGTTGTTTGGGAAACAGTAAGTGGATCAGATGGTTGAATAGTTCCATACACTTTTATCGGTACTTGACCAGTAAGAGCTACTAATAAATAGTTTGTATCATTTGTGTGATTTGATCCGCCAACAAATCCTGGATTTTCTGACACGACACCCAAAATACTGTAAGAGGTTTGTGAGGAACATTTTGTTGCATTTCCTGTTTGTCCAAGACAGACCAAATCTCCGGTCTGGAATTGCTCTGTTGGATTTTCTTTTTTATAGTACTCTGCAAAATCGCTTCCCGAAGTTTGATAGCTCACTCCGCCTGATCCATTTCCTTGAATAGAACCAATGGTGGCATTATTGCCATTAAGGAATGCCACGAAGTTATTCGTGGTCGAAGCAGTGGTTGCGCCTACTTTTAGTGCCAGTACGTCTGCGTCTGATCCAGTGTCGGTATTGCTCAATAAGGCTGAGACCGTTGCAGATTGATTATCGGTAAGATCAAGCTTGTAGCCAGGCGTTGCGGTTCCAATCCCGACTCTCCCGTTACTTGAGTCAAAGGTCGTAAAGACACTCCCTGATGCATTAGCGATATTTAAAGCATTGTTTGCATCAGACAGAGGTTGCCATTTTGCGCCAGAAGCGGAGAAGATGTCCCCACTTCTATCAAGAGAGAATTTTGTTGTTCCGCTGGCTGAGGCTGTCAGGATATTCTGATCTCCTGTTTCATTAAAGATTGCAAGCGATTTACCCACGGTTGCACCGGTAATGTGGAATTTTGTTATTGGTTCCTGAATGCCGACTCCAAGATTTCCAGCAAAATATCCCGATCCATCGTTAGAAACAGTGAATTTAGCAGTGGCACTACTCGAGGCGCTAATCAACGGTCCTGTGCCATTTTGGTTGACAGTAAAAGCTGATTGACCGCTTGAGGTAGCGAGAACAGAGAGCGAATCATCGATTTCTACCGATCCGATAGCGCTCGGGATGTTGTTATTGTTTGTGCTATTAAATATCGGTTTTTGGATGTCAATTTTTCCCGTTCCATCAGGGGTAAGTTCTAGATTTGAGGCTGAGCCAACGTTGGTAGTAAGAATAAGCGATTGTCCAGAAAGCGTAAACGATCCACCAGTTGCTTGGAATACTGGTGAAGCTGCATGCCCAATAGCAAGATTGCCGCTTGAATCAAGAGCAAGCACGACATTTTTTGTGCCTGCTCCGCCTTCTGTAATTGGCGACAGGCCTTGCAATGTTTCTGCACTGGCAGCATAAGAGACTGTTGCAAGCTGTTGGCGCGGAATAAGTTCTGGATCACTGCCAATGCTTACTCCCAAAAAGAGATCGCTGTTTTGCGTAAAAACATCTTGTGGGATAGGAGATGTTCCACCTAACTGTATCGAAAATGATCCATCTATGTCTGGACTCACGGTATCTTTTTCCTGCCATACCGGAGCCTGGCCATTGTCTATGGGAGTACTATACAAGCTGAATGTGACTGGCTTAGCTGTGGTTATGGGATTGTTCTCGCTATCTGTTAATTGTCCTTCGAACGCAAAAGTGCGTGTTGCATCGCTTAAGACAGCTCTGGATGGCAGGTTGCTTGATTGCTTCGCAAAGAAACTTTGGTAAAAACCAAATCCAACCGCAGACATGATCACAATAAGAATTGCAAAGTGAAAATAATGGGCTATTGGATATGAATGATACTTTTTATACCAATTTGGTCTGGTATAGAGAAGGTTGTGGGTGAGGCGTTTGTGCCATGGGAGATACTTTGTCGATATAGATTCAGGCGAATAAAAAGATTTTGGGATGTTTTGGATTTTTTTGTTTTCGCTTGCCTCCGTTCGTAAAAACACAGGCTTTTTAGCAATCTTCCAGGCAATTCGCTGGCCATGAATTGCGAAGTGAGCGACTGGACGAGTAATCAATAGGTCAAAAATATAGCCAAGGCCTTGCATCGTTTTTTGAGATAAGCGAAGCGGTGCAAAGCTGGAGTATTGGAATTCATCGGTGGGGAATGTAGTGGTAGGCATGAGTTCTGATTGCTCAGATCCTATCATATTGTTGTATTGTTTAAGAATAGCTTCGTTTGAATAAGGGTCATTTTTCTCAAAACTCTGTTTTATCCTTTCCCAGGCTATTATGTTTCTTTTTCCATAGCCTTGTTCTTCTTTCCAGGAGAGATATTTTCGAATAGAAGATAGCTTGCGGTTTACTGTTTTTCCAGAGAGCTTTGCCTCACCAACTAATCGACGTGCGTATTCATGGATAAGAGGCGTATCTAGTTTCTCGTATACGTTTTTGTCTTTATTGTTCCATGCATTTTGTGTTCCAGTGACTTCTTGAGCCCATTGCATAAAATGGCGAATATCATTGATATAGTTTTTTATAGTATGATTGGATGATTTATTGACAAAAAGATAGTCCTTGAATTCCTTTGTTGACCACGGATCAGTCGTTTTATTCTCTTGAATCCCTGTTGCTTGAAGAGGGTTTGTGGCTATTAAGTCTTCTTCTTGGAGGTAGGAAAAGAATTTACGAAGTGAAGAAAGGTGTCTCTCGCTCGTGCTTGCAGACAAACCAAAGCCATTGGGGTCCTTTTGGAATCTTGTGTAAAGGTTAAGAGTTAGAGCAGAGATGGAAAGCGGGTCAAATGGAGCTTGGTATTGTTTTTCAAACCATTTTATAAATGATCCTATATCAGCTTTATAGTTCCGAATAGTGACAGGAGAGACTATTTTTTTGCCTCCTGACAAGGCCAATGAGAATTTCTCTAATAAATCCATATGAGTTTGCAGAAAAAGTTCTAAAAAAAATTCCCGAATTATTTTTAATGAAAATAGCCTTTAGCTTCAAGATTATACAGATTATATGTATTATTCACCGAATTCTTCAATATATAACTACACTACTAGAGTAAGAAATAATGAAGATATTTGTCAAGGCCCTAGAGTAAAGTCAGTTGATATATTAAGCAATACTAAGTTACATTACAATTGTTGGAGTGAGAGTTGGTGAAATCTGAATTGAGCGATTTTTCACATATTTTTAGCTTCAAAAACAAGGCTATTTAGCCACAAATCACACAAATAGAAAATATCATATCATCAAAATATATCAATTAATATCACTTATGAAAAATGGACATTTTTCTTGTTTTGGAGGATTAAGAGTTGATTGTGAGTATTTTTAATTTGTTTTGGATATTTCTTTACAATTAAGAAATATCTTTTCGTCGTTTTAGCTTCGAATTTGGCACTCTTTTTTATTCAGTGATAATTTATTATGATATGATATTTAGACTGATATGGAGGGATTATTGATTAAATTCGGCCTCGGGAATATTTATTTTTTGAAAAATCTGTGTTTTTGAAGTTGCTATCAATTCACCTGTGCCTTTCAATAAGCAGAGAAACAGAAGGATAATCACCTTCGACGTCTTCTGTATAATCTGATCGTATAATTGTGTGTAAATCGTGCCTAGCTTCGTTCATAGCGAAAATTGTGGATCGGTAGCACTGCGTTATAAGTAAAGGTTAAGGCTAGATTCGTAAATTTTTTTAAATCTTGTTCTTGACCCGACCTATAATGAACAATACGAGGAATATAGCTACCGCAAGTCCAAGGAAAATCTGTGTAGGAAAGCCTAAAAACAAAATGGTTCTTTCGAACAGTGGACCGCTATCGGAAAGTTTTATTTTTAAAATAGCAGTATATGGTCCAAGTAAAAACTTTTCATTCCAAAACGCCTGCGCAGCGCTTTGATTGAGACTGCTTGATTCGTTCTTCGAGAGGGCCGTAGGAATGATCCTGCTGCTTTCTGAGAGGATATTTACAGGGAGCAGGGTAAGATTGCCAACAGTTTGTCCAAACAGGTTTTTTATGAGTATTTGACCTTCGGGTGCGAATGAATGTAAGCCTGAATTTTTTACCTGGACAAGAAACGATACCGGTCCGTGATCCCAGATTATGGAAGTAGAAAAATTCTCAATGGATCCGACTGCCTTTTTATCTGTACCAATCGAAACAAGCACGTTTGTTCCTACACCGTTTGTAATAAGACTATTATTGCTTTTATCCAAAACGTAAGCAGGTATAGAAGAATCTTTTGATATAAATAGAATAGAAAAATAGTAGTCTGATTCAGTTTCATTTTTGGGAATATCTATTTTTAGAGTTACTGGCTGTTGCTGCTTTGGTCCGAGCTTGACTGAATCAACCTCCTTGTCTTTTATGAGTAAATGGACGTTGTTAAGAAAATTGGAGTCTTTCCAAGACCCAGGCGTATAAGGAAGAAGTGTGACCTGACCGTTGAGATTTTTTTCAGGTGTAAATGGCTGCGTTGTTACTGAGACTTCTGTTGTTTCTGTGCTGAAGTTGTAAACGGTTACTGTAGTTTGAATCGAGGAGTCCGAAACAGCTTTGATTTTAATTATTGGCGGAAAAACCCCAAACGAGAATCCATTATTGTCTGGAGTGGCTGCGAATGTAGTTGTTGCAGAAGAGAAAAAGACGGGAATTGCAAAAACACTTAACAGCAAGAATAGCTTAAGATATATTTTGATAGCATCTGATTGCATAAATCGATTAGTAATTTGGAATTACAAGATAAGTAATGGTATTTTGATATGATCCAGCGGGTTGAGTGGTAGACACATTTACTTTGTAAGACAGTAGCACTCGACTGGTTTTGCTGCCAATAAGATCGCTTGCAATGAGAGCTGGAAGCTCTGATCGTGTGTTATTAGCAAATCGTTTGAACATTTGCTTATTAGCAAATTCACTCGAGCAGTGCGTGCCGATTCTATTATCGCATCTATAGCCAAATCCGTAGGTCAAGATGCTGGCCCAAAAATCAGAAGTCGAGCTTGTGCACAGGCCATTATCGCAGCTGGTATCGGGGATAACGCCTGCTGGGGACGCTGAGGTGAGTGCCTGGTCTTCAAATCCAAAGAGCACATAGCCGCTCGGAGGACCGCCTGCGATAGTCATGACTGTTTGTCTGACAACAGGGTCGGTTGGAGAGAGGGGCCCAAAATGTATAAATTGCTCTGATACCGACAGAGAGAATGGAGAAGTGTATTGCGGTGAATACGAAAAACCATTTTGAATAGAATATTTCTCTCCTTTAAAGGTTTGACTTGCAGTAATTGTGTAGCTTGTATTTGATCGAAGTGAGCCAGGGTAAGAACTAGTGGATAGTGGCTGAGTTTGTAGTACATAGTTAGTGTCTGACATTGTTAATGCATATACGTGACTCTTTGCTATGCCTAATAAGAGTAACGGTGTTAATATGATCAATGCGGTTTTCATAGGCAGATCAGATATGTCTACTTTTTTCCTTTAGGTTCAGGGTCTGCTTTTTGCACGTATTCCTTTCCAAAGTAGAAAGCAAGAGGAGAGATGAGCCCAAGAGATCCGAGTCGAATAAAGTTACCCATCGGGTCATCTTTGAGCGCATCTGGCAGGAAAACAAGGACTACTCCGATAAAAAAGAAGAATACGGTGGTTGGTTCAAGCACAAATGCGATACCAAACTCGAGAAAGTATAAAAGAAAGAAAAGAGGAGAGCTAAATATGCCCGTTGAGAAGATGAGGAGCATAATGACGCTATTGAGAATAAAAATTCCCATAAGTTCGTTGTTGCCAAGTGCATTCATCGGGTTGAGCTCGTGTTTTCTTGCCGAAAGGATAAGAAAAAGGAAGATCAGGAACCCAAGCATGGGGATCGTATAGTCAGAGAGAGGCGTTTGTTGCCAGACAAAAACAAATCCAAATGAGCTTGCAAGTAGTAAGAATTGCCAGGCTAGTTTCATTACTGTAATGGTAAAGAATTATTGCCAAAAAGGCAAGGAGTCTTTAGACTGTAAGGATTGTTGGAGTTGGTATTTGGGTTTCTTGTTGTGGTAGGCTTGCTTGCGGTTGGTTGGGCTTTCTTCTCCTCATGAAAACAATTACAAGTATGAGTATTATTAATAGAATTGCTGCGCCGATTATGTAATATACTGTTTGACCTTCTAATATGCTGTTTGATTGTACATCGAGATGTATAGTTGTTTTTTGGGGAGCGTTTGAATCTTCGACCTGAATTTCGCTCGTTTTTTCGTATGTGCCAAAATGTGCAACAAGCACGTGTTTTCCAGATGGAAGATTTGTAAAGGTTGCTTGTCCCTGCTGGTCGGTTGTTGCATCCAAAGGCTTACTGTACAGAGTTAGTGGAATATTTTTGAGAGGGTTATTTTTGGTATCGAGCAAAGTAATTGTTATTGTATATCCTTTTAATTGTAATGCTGTGTCATTTCCGGTTGATATATTTCCGTCTTTATCTTTTGAAACGACACGAAGATGGTAGTTTGTTCCTGGAATTAAGAATGCTCCGGTTATTGTTATTGCATGGTCTGTCGTTAAAATAGGATCAGAAGCAATAAAAACATATTTATCTGTATCAAGACCGTATTCAACTCCAGAGTCGCTATCTTTGTCGGTTTTCCAAGTAATGGTTGCGCTGTTGGTTGCGATATCAGAAATAGTAACGTTGCTGATAACCGGTCCGGTTGTATCTTTTGGGATAGGTGTGGGCGCAACAACAACTGTGTAGGTCCCGCCTGGGCTTCCTCCAAGATTGAGAGAATCTTGACTGTCGGATGCCCTTGGTGCTGCGGATCCACCAATAAAAGAAATGGTTGGTTTACTACCGAGAATTTTCCCTTTGAATCCAATTGTTGCTACAAGAATTTTTCCTGATACCCCGGTGACGTTTCCCCTTGCTATCTTAACCATACCGCCTCCATACGACCCTTCAGCGCCGATGGAAAAAGAACTGCCAAAGGAAAGCGAGGTAACATCAACTTTGTCTTGAGGATACGAAAGATAGGCAGACACTGCATTAACAGAGTCTCCTTGGGTATCAATCCGAACTTGAATGTAAGATGTGGCTCCTTGATAAATGCTCCCGCTGCCTGGAGAAAGATAGAGTATTGATGCAAAAGTAGTTTTTGGAAAAACAAGGCACAAGAGAGAGAAAAAAAAGATACTGGACAGCGATTTTTTCATAATGATTTTTATAGTAAGATTTTTTTCTGTCCTTTCAGCTTACCCATTCCAGCCTCGAAGGAGAATGGACAAATCAAAGACGTTGACAGTTCCATCGCTATTGACATCGCCGCTGCAGCTTCCAGGGTTTGTGTCCCAGCCTCGAAGCAGTATTGATAAGTCGAAGACATCAATCTTTCCATCTCCGTTTAGATCTCCATTGGAGCACGAAGATGGTCCAGGTGGGTTATTGTCTGGTCCTGGAGTTGCTGTTGGTCCAGGTGGTGGTTCGCCTTGAGTTGGAGTTGGCGTTGCTTGTGGCAATGGTTGTGCCACCAGAGCAAAGTCAGAGAATTGCGTCGTTGTGCAGTTATTTATTGTGTGCGTGGTCGTATCAACCGTGCATCCTGGAAGCTGTTCCCATGCACTCCCATCATATCGATAGATTGTTGCTGTTGTTTCATCAAGACCACTCATCTCCTGGGCGTTGTAGGAAATAGCAAGAGACAAAGGAGTATCGAAGCTCGAGATGCTTGTCGAGACATCTGCGAGTGCACCCATGTGGTAGAGATAGTTCCCAACAAGATTATAGCCAGAAGGAAGCGAGACTGCTTGTTGATATGTATCTTTATCGAGCTGTTTTACCTGGAACGTTGCATCTTGTCCTGCGAATGATACAGGGACAGTGAGTGTTTCTCCATTGTTTGTTGTGCTGTCAGCAAGAACAACCGTTCCTCCGGATGCTGTTGCAATTGGAGTATCAACTTCACGCAATATTTTTGCGTTTCCTGTACATCCAGCAGTAGTAAAAGAGTTGTTGGGAAGCAGGGCTACGGGTTGTCCTGCTGCTGTTGATCTGAGTTGGTAAGGATAGGTTGTACAAGATACAAGATTGTTTAGCGAAACAGTATGGTCAACAACGCCACCAGAGGTGTCTGAAGGGGTGGTTGAGATAAGAAGTGAGGTGGGAGTAAGACCGTAGTCTACCTGTGATGTTGCAGTTGTGTTGGTGCTCCAGGAAATGGTCGCTGAGTCAGTCGTCACCTGAACAGACGGAAGCGTGTCGATGGTTAAGTTTGTGCTTGGCGTTACTTGCAGCATCGGATCTGCAGACTGTATTGTTTGTCCTTGTCCAGCAAGAGTAGTAGTAAAGAAGTAGTTTGGATACGCAAGTGTTACGCCAAAGATTGTAACTGGATGATATTCTGCAACCCAGACTCCTTGTGCTGTTGTTCCCCCTGACAAAGACACATCGACAGGTTGTGTTTTGACTGGAGCAATACCAAACAGCGTTCCTGGTTGTTGGACAACAAACTGAGCGAATTGTCCAGTACAGTCACCAGAGGTTGTGACGTTGAGAGTAACTTGCGTTCCTTCGATAACACTTGTTGTTTGTGCTTGGCTTGAGGCTGAATCAAGTGCACTGGGGATTGGCGTTGGTGTTGG
>CAZKLH010000004.1:0-20583 GCA_964553595.1 uncultured Gammaproteobacteria bacterium
CTCAAAAACTACTAGTCGCAAGGCTGTGAGGGTTCGACTCCCTCTCTCGGCACAAGATTGAACAAGCATGATCTTAGCCAAAATTAGCCTCAAAAGTGGATCTTGATAATATACTACTCTGTTTCTGGAGCATGTCTCAGTGTTCTTCTCCCAACCGAAGTGAAATCTGAAAAAACATCGAAGCTTAACGCTCTTCTTATTGCCCTTAAGCCTTCTTCTGAGGTTATGCGAGGATCTACATGCCTAATCATCTCATCTGGCCCTGCTGGAGGCAATACGGTAACTTTTGGTGTTGCTTCAACTGGATTTGGTTTTAATACTTCTTCCGACATATAAATTTACTGTTTTTATAACAATGTAGAAAGCGGCGTATATGGAATCCCAAACGCGTCAGAAACACCTTTGCAAGTGGATTTTCCCCTAAAGGTGTTTACCCCCTTTGCTAATGCTTCGTCAGACGATACTGCCTCAACAAATCCTTTGTTTGCCAAATCAAGTGCGTATTTACTCGTTGCGTTAGTGAGCGCAAGCGTTGAGGTGTGTGGCACTGCTCCTGGCATATTGGTAACGCAATAATGCACAACGCCATCGACTTCGTATACTGGATTTGCGTGAGTTGTTGGGCGTGATGTTTCAAACGAACCACCCTGATCAATAGATACGTCAACCAATACCGCTCCCTTTTTCATTTTTTTCACCATTTGTTTTGTAACAAGCCGTGGCGCTTTTTCACCGGTTATCAAAACACCACTCACTACTAAATCTGCATTAATCACAGATTGCTCGATTGCCGATGGATAGGAAAACTGTGTATGCACACGACCTTTATACAAATCATCAATATAACGAAGCTCTTTAAGGTTCCTCCCAATAATCGTCACATCCGCTCCCATACCAACAGCCATTCGCAAGGCGTTTGCACTCACGACACCGGTCCCAAGAATTGTCACAGATGAGGGCATTACTCCTGGCACTCCGCCCAAAAGTTTCCCTTCCCCACCGTTTGGTTTCTGTAAAAAGTATGCCCCAACTTGCACAGCCATTCTTCCAGCAACTTCACTCATCGGAGTGAGCAATGGCAACGATCCATTGGATAATTCCACCGTTTCGTATGCCACCCCAATGACTTCTTTTTCCAAAAGCATCTCGGTAAGTTTTTTTTCTGCAGCAAGGTGGAGATAGGTATACAAAATAAGTCCTTTTCGGTAATGCTTAAACTCCGACTCTTGCGGTTCTTTTACCTTGATAATCATTTCCGCTTTTTTATATACGTCACTCGCAGAAGAAATAATTTTTGCACCAGCTTTTTTATATTCCTCATTAGAAAATCCGCTATTTGCACCCGCATTGTCTTCGACAATCACTGTGTGTTTATTTTGTGTAAGAAGCTGGGTACCATATGGGGTGAGTCCAACGCGGCTTTCTCCAATTTTTATTTCTTTAACTGTTCCAACAATCATATTTATATGAAGATTTGTAGTATACAGATGACCATTCGGCTTGTCAAATAGCCTAATTTATGATACAATCTGATCCGTTTAGATATGGAAAGAAACATTGTAAAGTTTACAGTCGGATTCTTCATTGTTGTTTTGGTGGGGCTTATTGCCCTTCATTTCTTGGCAAAAAAACCAGTTTTGGATCAAAAACAAGCTACGACACAAACTCCTGAAGCTACACTTTCAGCCACACTACAGCCTACACAGCCTTATGACGCAACGGTAAATACGGTAAAAATATACCTTATAGCACTTAATGACAACGGAAAAACCGGAATGCAGGTTGGCTGTGGAGATAGTATTGTCGCAGTAGACAGAGATATTACTCCAACGACTGATCCTCTCAAGGTGGCATTGGATAATTTGTTCTCTCTCAAAGTAAAAAACTATGGGCAAACAAAATTATACAACTCACTCTACCAATCAAAATTGCATGTTACAAACATATCGATAAGCAAAGGTGGCATAGCAACTATAATGATTAAAGGAACCTACGCCCTGGGCGGAGTGTGTGACGCCCCACGATTTGTTGAGCAGATCAAGCAAACTGCCTTGCAATTCCCATCAATAAGCGATGTCGTGATTACTATTAATGGCCTCTCTCTTGATAAAATTGCTTCACTGAAGTAGGTTTCTATTGCAAAGTTGGAGGAAATATTTCGCCTTCTTGCTTTTTCTCAACACTATAAAACTTAATCCTATCTCCTCGAAACAACAGATCAATTTCCCCAGTCGGACCATTCCTGTGCTTTGCGATAAGAAGTTTCGTTTGCATAAGCACTGAATATTCATCCTCTGGTCTATATAAAAACATTACCAAATCGGCATCCTGTTCGATTGCTCCTGATTCTCTTAGATCTGCGAGTTGCGGTTTTTTTTCCCCACGGTGCTCAACAGCACGCGATAACTGTGACACAGCCAAAACAGGAATTTTTAATTCTCTGGCCAAATTTTTTAAAGACTGCGAGACAATAGAAACTTCCTGAACACGACTATCATACCGTCTTCCTGGATCAACTAACTGCAAATAATCAACAATAAGTAGTTCCATTTTTTGCTCGAGCTGCAAACGTCTTGCCTTTGTTCGCATTTCTGAAATCGAAATCCCTGGTGTATCATCAATAAAAATTGGCGCATCAGCAAGCTGTCCCATTGCATCTGATATTTTAGAAAAATCAATTTCTGAGAGCTTGCCTGTTTTAAGTCTCCATGCATCGACGTCTGCTTGACCAACCAAAAGCCTGTCGACCAATTCTTCCTTGCTCATTTCCAAAGAGAAAATTCCAACCGGAATCTTTTGCGTAATCGCCACCGACTGCGCAATATTGATAACCATTGCTGTTTTACCCTGTCCAGGCCTTGCTGCAAGAATCACAAGATTCGACTGTTGTAACCCAGAAAGCATCGAGTCGAGATCTGCAAATCCAGTAGGAATTCCTCGAAAGCCACTTCCTCTTTTATGCAGTTCGTCAATACGATCAAAACTTTCTGCAAGCGCATCTTTAATCGGAATAAATCCTTTTATCACGTGCCCTTGTGAAATCGAGAAAATCGAAGATTCTGCTTTATCGATAATTGTTTTTACATCTCTATCTTCAAGAAATCCGCTTTCTGCAATTTCTGAACCTATTTTTATAAGCGAGCGCTTTGTTGAGGCATCCTTAATAAGCCTCGCGTATTCTTCTATATTTGCGGCTGTTGGGACAGTGTTCACTAATTCACTTAAATACGACGATCCAACAGGGCCAAGCAATTTCTTTCGTTTTAACTCGGCTGTGAGAGTCAGCACATCAATTGGCTTCTTGTCGTCATACAAAGAAAGCATTGCAGAAAAAATAATGCCATTTGTATCGTTATAGAAATCAGAGGGCCGTAACATTTCAGAGATAAGACTTATCGAATCTTTATCGATAAGAATTGCGCCTAATGCACTTTTCTCTGCATCTTCATTGTTTGGAGGAACTTTTACCGCTGGCATAATACATATCCTATTATCTAAAGCGCTACGACTTGCATTTCTTCGGGTAATTTATCTGCGACAACAGTATGCCTTACGACATGTGCTTCGTCTTGTTTTCCAAACGTTTTCAAAATATCAGCTGTTATCGCTTCTCCATATAAAACGACTGCTTTTGGTGCATAGGCTGCGACTTGAGATTCTTCAAAAGACCCAGAAACTCGAACAACAAGCACATCGCATTCATTCAGCTTTTCAGAAAGTGATTGCAAGCTATTTGATGGCACTACACATACGGTTAATTCGTCTATTTCCATTTTATATCCCAAAAACTCTCCTGCAGAAACGCACGTAATTTTGACTCCTCCAACTTCGTATTCTCCACTCCCTTGCAACACAACACGATATTCATCAACACTTGCAACAGAAAACTCTTTGTTTGCCACAACAAGAATTGCGTCAGCAGCGACTTTCGGTATTTTTTCTTTTGGGGGGTCAACAACAAGCGTCGCTTTCTTTCCTCGTATTTTTATGCAATTTTTTTTATCGACAGTTGCGATTTCCATAGTAAAGCGGGACGTGTCTCATCCTATCATAGGAAAATTTCATTGACAAGAGGTCGTTTTTATCGTATCATCAAACTCTCGCCCAACTTTTTTTCAACCGATGAAAACAGAACGAATCGTGCTTTCTTTTATTGCAGTTTTAATAGGCATACTCGTTGCGGGCGCAGGTTTTTATTTCTATCAATCAGCAAAAGCCATTCCATCGTCGCAGATTAAAAAAATTTCTCTTTCTCCAAAAGACCAGGTAAGACCAACTCCTCCACCAGCAACGTATCTCTCTGTTGATTCTCCAAAAGACGAGGATGTCGTTGATAGCAAAACAATTACCATTTCTGGAAAAACAGCACCAGATGCAATCGTTGTCGTCTCAACAAAAGCAACAGATAATGTTATTACTCCCGCAGCAAACGGCAATTTTTCTACAAGCGCAACAATAGACGACGGCGTTAACGAAATACAGCTTACGGCAATTGCCCCCAATGGGGAAGAAACAAAAATTACAAGAATAGTTACTTATTCTACCGAAACATTCTAAACACTATGAAACGATTTTCTCATTACATCCTTCTCTTTACTTTTATATTTCTTGCTTTATCAAGAAGTGCCTTTGCTCTGTCGCCGACGCCAAAAACATCATTAACAGACACACCGACACCCACTCAAGCAGGAGCACTTGATAAACAAATAAGCGATCTAAAAGAGCGCATTGCATCAAAAGTCGCACAGCTTCGACTGGTAGAACGTCGGGGCATCTTTGGAAGAGTGACCGACGTTTCTAACTCACAAATTACTATTTCAGACATACAGGATAATCCACGATTTATTGATGTTGATGAATTAACAAAATTCGCTTCTCCATCTGCAAAAGACTCATTTGGTATATCAGACATTACCAAAGGCTCAACACTTGGCATCCTCGGGCTATACAACAAACAATCACAACGACTACTGGCAAGATTTGTCAATGTTCTCAATCTCCCCTCTTTCTTCCATGGAACTGTTACTTCAGTCGACAAAATCGACTATACATTTGTCCTTTCAACCGACGACAAGACAAGCATGACAATTGGCATCGAGGATATAACAAAAACAATTTCTTACACCAAAGACAGCGACATAACCAGGTCTGGATTTTCCAAAATATTACCCGATGAGCATGTTATTGTCATTGGATTTCCCGATGCACAAGACAAAACACAACTCACAGCAACCAGAGTTATTCTTTTCCCAGACATTCCTAAAAATCCAAAAATAGTAACCACTTCTGATATTAGTCCAACAGCAGAACCTACCAATACTGCATCCTCGAGCGGCACAAAAACCAGATGACCAAACGTATATCCGATCTTCTTTTAAAAAAGTTGGCAATTAACAAACTTGATGCTCTCCTTATCTCCTCTCCATGCAACATTAGTTATTTGACTTCTTATTCAGGATTCTCCACTATTGAACGTGAAGCATTTCTTTTAATAACAAATGGTAAGCAATACATTCTTACCGACGGTCGCTACACGGAAGAAATCAAAAAAATTGTTTCCTCTTTTTCTCTTTTGGAAATAAGTTCTAAATTTTCATTAACCGACTGGTTACAAAAAATATCAAAAGAACAACATTTGTCTGCAATTGGAATCGAGGAGGACAATCTTACAGTTTTTGAGTATAAAAAGATTTCAAAATGCTTTAAAAGCATAAAACACTGCAGCATATCTGAGTTAAGAATAATAAAAGAAACGACCGAAATTGAACATATTCAAAATGCTTGTAAAATAGGAGATTGGGCATTTGTATATATACTCACAAAAATAAAAGAAGGAATTACCGAAAAAGAACTTGCATTCGAGCTAGAATATTACATAAAAAAACAAGGAGCCGAATTGTCGTTTCCATCGATTGTTGCATTTGGAGAAAATTCTTCTGTCCCCCACCATCAAACAAGTAACACAAAATTAAAAAAGAATGAATTCGTATTATTGGATTTTGGAGTAAAAATACAAAATTATTGCTCCGACATGACACGAACTATTGTGTTTGGTAAACCGAGTACTGAACAAAAAAAGATTCACCAAACCGTTTTAGATGCACAACAAAAAGCAATTGATCTTCTTAATTCAAAATCTAAACCAATACTCGCATCAGATATTGATAAGGGTGCCCGAGATTATATTATTTTTCATGGATATCCAGCTATTCCCCACTCCCTCGGCCATGGCATTGGACTTGAAGTACACGAAGCACCACGTCTCTCTCCAAAATCGAAAGACATACTGAAAAACGGTATGGTATTTTCGATCGAACCGGGAATTTATACTCCAAACTTCGGCGGGGTCAGAATTGAAGATTTAGTTGTATTAGAAAATAATAAAGTTCGCCTCCTCACAAAATCCTCAAAAGAACTTATTCATCTGAATTAATGGTCCGGAGTACCAACAGGAGGAGTTATTGATTGATTGATCTTTTGCCCCTCACCCGGATTCGTCGAAGCAGTCTGAGAATCAGAGGTAAAAGTAAAAGTAGAAAGGATTTGTTGCCAGTTATTTTCAATATCAGTCTTTTTATCCCCAGTTGCTGATATCAAATATCCACGACTAGAATGAATAAAAGCAATAAATTCAAAGAATCCAATATTAAACTCCGACTCAGGAACTTTTACGTCAATTCCGTTCACACCGCCTAATATAGTCGGCTTACCATATTTAATAGCTAATAGCTGCCAATTGGTATTACCCGAATTTAAATAATCATCACTTTTGAGCCAATCATAAATAGAAATATTCTGCTTAAGCAAAACAGAAACATCTACTCCGAAGTCAGAACCTATATATGCGTATGCGGGAATATCAGCTTTTTTCTGATACTGCAAATCAATATGATATTCATCTTTTCCGACGTCCTTATCATTAATCTCACCAAGTTTCCATTCACTTGGATATTTAAAAGAAAAACCATAGGTTGAATTATTATATGTTTTCCAATTCGCAGTTGGGTCAACTGTTGGTGTTGGTTTTATAACGACTTGAGTAGTTATTGGTTGAGCTGCGGGCTGCAAGTTTTGCATTCCAAGAAAATAAGCGCCCGCTCCAACTCCGACAAGAAGCACAAAAACAATAAGGAAGATAAAAACTTTTGATGGCCGAGGTTTTGATTGAGGAGCAGGCGCGATAACAGTAGCGGTCGAGGTATTTTCTGGTTTGGCAACATTCTCCATATAAACAGTCTCTCAAACTAACCATCGGAAGTCAACATTTTCATATCTTGACAGATGAATTTACCTATAGTATAATGAGTGCACAATCTAATCAAAGCGTTTCATCGTATTCCCCATACGCAAGCTGAAGGCGAACATGCCTTACGGAAGTTGAACCGTTAAATCCAACAGTCAGTGTCACAAACATGCGGAGCTGATCTAAGAGCTTAAAAATAGTAATATTTTTAGGAATTAAGGATGGGACCGCGGGAGGTCCTTTTTTGATGGACAAATAGTTCATCTCACACCTCTCGTTCCTTAATCATCACATTCATTTGTGGTGGTTAGCGAACGGGAGGTTTTTTATTGTCTTGGTGATCGTAGCTTAATGGAAAAGCGTAAGGTTGTGGACCTTGAAAGTGTGGGTTCAATTCCCATCGGTCACCCAAAAGAAAGGCGGAACGCATATGGAAAAATTTGTAAAGATTGACGAAAAATATATTACAAGAGCAAATCCAAATAAATTTGCAGTTTTGCAAGTGGCGAAAAGTCTTGCTGCGGGATCAGAATATCTGATTGATGGCGCTTGGAAGCCAGGACCTCCGTCTCAAAAACCGGATGGAAGACGCATTGTCTTTGAACTTGAAAAGTTTCGTGCTGGTCGCGACGCGTATTTTGCCTGGCAAGAGCTTCAAGGCCTAATTCAGTTTACTACCGAAAAGCCTGAAGAAGTTTTTACGCGGATAAAAGATGCTCGTTTAGCTGGTGTTCCACTTACTTTATTTGTGCCTTGGGGAGTCAGACCTCAAGGAGTTATTAGACTTGAGCCAACAGTGCTTGATATCGTAGAAAAATTCCAGGCAAATATAGCAAAAAGAAATATTCCAACGCAAGTGTTACTTATGCCAGCAGACATATACGCAACGGACATAAACTCAATTAATCCCAGAAAAACAGGAAACTATTTTGCCACTATTAAAGAACTCGCACAAGCCAAAGGCTTTATGGTAAAACCGTGGTCTGAAATTAGAGAAGAAAATAGAGATGAATATGAGAGACGATCTTCTGAGCTTACCCCAGCAGAAATTGATAACCTGCTTGGACGTGGAAAAGTATTAGAAGCATTTTCAACCTCGAGCAGAAGAAGCGGATACACAAGGCAGAGAGATATAGAAAGAGCCGCGTACGCGTACTTAAGAGAAAGAGTTTGCGAAGCAGAAATTGTTGAAGCGCAATATAAACCAATTAAAGTAAGCGCTGTCGGAAAAAATAAAGATAATCTCGTTGATAGAGATTTACCAAGAGTGTATATTGTTCCAGAGGCATATCAATTTCCCTGGTTGAAATAATATGAAAAATAATCTGAGAAGTATTATCAAACAGGCAATCGATATTCATGTTCATATCGGACCTGAAATTATTCCAAGAAAATATACTGTAGAAACATTAGTAAAAGAAGAGTCGGACAAAATTGGAGGAATGGTATTGAAGAATCATTTTTATCCAACAGCGCCGTTTATAAACGGTGTTGATACGAAAAAGTTACAGTTATTTGCAGGGATCGTATTGAATAATTTTGTAGGCGGTTTAAATCCAGAAGCAATCTACTCTGCTTCCCTGCTTACAAATAAACCAATAATGGTTTGGCTCCCTACAGTAAACGCAAGAAATTTTTTGGAGAAAAGTACATTTGAGATTGCACCTGAATGGATTTTAGACAAAACATTCAAAGGGCGGTTTGCAAAAAATGTAAAACCTGTTGAAATCACTAAAAATGGAGATGTAACAAATGAATGTATCGAAGTATTGAAAATGATTAAGAAAGTAAAAGCTGTTTTAGCAACAGGACACATTTCTTGGGAAGAATCTTTGCTAGTGGCACAACAAGCAAAAACGCTTGGAATAAAAAAAATCGTGATTACCCATCCGATTTATCAACGAATTAATATGCCAGTTGATATACAAAAAAATTTAGCTAAGAATGGTTGTTTTCTTGAACAATGTTATTCGATGCATGCAATCGACAGGATTTCAATGAAAAAAATTGCTCAGCAAATTAAAGACATTGGATATAAATCAATTATCTTAAGTTCAGATGTGGGCCAAACGTTTAGTGAATCTCCAAGCAAAGCGATGTTCACGTTTGGAAATTTACTTTTGAATGAAGGGGTAAAAGAAAAAGAATTTTTTACAATGATGGTAGAAAACCCAAAAAAACTGTTTCACATTGATTAAGTAATAAAAAAACGATATGATACAAACTGTGATTAAACCACAAACTTTAAAAGGATTTCGTGACTTTTTGCCCAAAGAAGCAAAGAAACGACAGTTCGTCGCAGATACTTTGAAAAAAGTGTTTGAGTCGTATGGGTTTGAACCTTTAGAAACACCAGCACTTGAATACGAAGAAGTTCTCCTTGGAAAATACGGGGAGGAAGGCGATAAACTCATGTACCGATTTACCGACAATGGCGATCGAAAAGTTGCAATGCGTTATGACCAGACTGTACCGCTCGCCCGCGTTGTTGCTCAGTACCAAAATGAACTTCCCATACCATTCAAACGCTACCAAATTCAAAATGTTTGGCGCGCAGAAAATACACAGAAAGGAAGATTTAGAGAATTCCTGCAATGCGACGCAGATATTGTTGGTGTCAACTCTCCTACTGCCGACGCAGAAATACTTTCACTGGTCTATGCAGCATACAAAATACTCGGACTAAAAATTGTTATAAAAATAAATGACAGAGAACTGCTAAAACCTTTACCAACAAAAGCTCTTCCAACACTGGACAAACTCAATAAGATTGGTGAGGATGGTGTCTTAAAAGAGTTGGAAGAAAAAGGGTTTAATACTGAAGAATCAAACAAGATATTACAACAAGCAAAGAGCTTAAAGGCATCTTCGTATCTTACGAGCATAATAAAGTCCTATGAGCAAATGGGTAACTCTTCAGACTCGTTGATATTTGATGGAACGTTAATCCGAGGATTGGAATACTACACCGGCTTGATTTTTGAAGTCGTATTGCAATCCGATCAAAACGCTTCGTCTTTGTGCGGTGGCGGAAGATACGACAACCTCATTGGCATGTTTGCCAATCGACAAATTCCAGCAGTAGGGTTTGCAATCGGATTTGATAGAACTCTTGAAGCGATGGAAGAGAACAATTTATTTCCTCAAGATTTATGTACAACAAAAGTGCTCGTTACAATTTTTTCTCCAGAATTTAAAGAAAAGTCTATAGAAACAGCATCTTTCCTTCGCGAAAAAGGAATTAACACCGAACTTTATCTCGACGAAAACGCGCAAATTGATAAACAGCTGAAATATGCAAATCAAAAACAAATTCCTTATGTCATTATTATCGGATCTGATGAATTAGCAAAAGGTGTCGTAACAATCAAAAACATGAAAACGAGAGAACAAAAACAAACTTCTCTCGAATATATCCTGAAAGAAATCTCCTAGCCTCTCCTTGCAATACCCATAAATCGTTGCCATACTAAAAGATATGGAAACAAAACACAAATTTGCACTTGTAGCACTGCTTATCGCGTCCATTATCTGGGGGGCAACACCAGCAATCATGAAGGAGACGCTTGATTCTGTTCCGATTTTTTCCCTTGCCTTTATTCGCTTTGGAGTAGCTGCACTTTTAGTTTTTCCATTTATAATTACTAAATTAAAAATTGCAAAAAAAGATATTCCACTCATACTGCTCTCGTCATTATTTGGCATCACATTTAACATTGCATTTTTCTTTTGGGGGCTGAGAGAATCAACAGCTCTTTCGGCTGGCATTATTACCGCATCAACACCAATCTTTACACTTATTTTTGCACGTTTATTTTTAGGAGAACAAATAACAAAAAAGCTAAGTCTAGGAGCTACCTTAGGTATACTTGGTATTATTGTGATTATTGGAAAGGATTTCTTGCAGCACGGAGCAACCATAACCCCACTTGGCGATATACTCCTCATTCTTTCGACAATTGCATTTGTGTTTTATGAGATGCTGAGCAAGAAGCTCTTCAAAATCTATTCATCATTTCATATCACCTTCCTCTCTTTCGTTTTCGGCGCAATAAGCTTTTTTCCTGCAGCAGTCGTCGAGTTTTACAAAATGCCGTATTGGATACACCAATTATCTCCACAAGCAATTATTGGCATGCTGTTTGGTGTTTTATTTTCTTCGCTTACTGCATATATGCTCTGGGATTTTGGGCTTTCGAAAATTGGGGCAGCACGGGTAGGGTTCTTTTTCTATTTGGATCCGGTTATTTCGACCATTTTTGCTGTTGTCTTACTTTCTGAAAAAATTACCCCTGCGTTTCTTGCTGGATCGCTTCTTATTATCGGCGGACTCTTTATAGCCGAAGGCAAGCTCCCCTATCATCACTTGCACAGGACAAAAACCCCACCGAAATAGAGTTGCGAATAAAGGTAAAATCAGATATAATAGTGACATGAAAGCAGCAATTCATCCAAAATTCTACGCACAAGCACAGGTTATTTGTGCCTGCGGAAACAAATTTACAACCGGATCCACTCTGGAAGTGATTCATGTGGAATTGTGCAATAAATGCCACCCATTCTATACAGGAGAACAGAGATTTATTGATCGAGGTTCTTTAATCCAAAACTTCCAAAAGAAACAGGAAGCAGCAAAGCAATATCAAAGCAAAAAAGCCGAGAAAAAAGAAATGCAAAAGAAAAAAGAACAAGAACCAAAAACACTTCGAGAAATGCTCATGGGAACACAATAAGTAGCAACATAAGCATTGCCTTCTCCTCCCTATGAATGACTACCGACAAACGCAGCTGCTGGAACTCGAGAAAAAAATAGAAGAAACCAAATCCCTTTTAACCGAACCTGAATTGGCAGAGCTTGCAAAAAAAGAAATTGAAGGACTCGAAGAGCAAAAAAATCAACTTGTTGCCTCTATCAATGCTGACCACACGTCTGCAGAAGAATCCCTTGACGAACGGAATGCACTTTTGGAAGTAAAAGGTGCAGCAGGTGGCGAAGAAGCAAAACTCTGGGCCGAAGAACTGCTTCGCATGTATAGCAGATTTGCCCAAATAAAAGGGTTTACTATTGACCAAATCGATGAAACTGTTGTAAAGATTAGTAGTACACGAGGTATTGGGCCATTTGGTGCGTTTAAATTCGAAGCAGGCGTCCATAGAGTCCAGAGAGTTCCAGAAACCGAGAAAAGAGGAAGACTGCATACATCAACAGCAATTGTTTCTGTTTTGCCAGAGCTTGAAGACATTGATTTGCACATTAATCCAGACGATATTGATTTTGAAGCATTTCGAAGCGGTGGACACGGCGGACAAAACGTGAATAAGGTTTCCACAGCTGTACGCATTAAACACATGCCTTCAGGCATTGTGGTCACATCGCAAAGCGAACGCTCACAAGGGCAAAACAGAGAACTCGCTATGGAACAACTCCGGGCAAAGCTGTGGGAAATGGAAATAGAAAAACAACACAAAGAAATCTCGTCGCTTAAAGCAACCCAAGTCGGACGAGGTATGCGATCTGAAAAAATTAGAACGTATAATTTCCCCCAAGACAGACTCACCGATCACAGAATGAATAAGTCTTGGCACAATTTACCATCGATAATGGAAGGGAACTTCCAGGAAGTCGCAGACGCCATGGTCCAAACTGAGTAGTAACTCTTCTCCCCTATTAATAATACTTTGCCTCTTTCTGCCGATAATCAGAAAGTGAATCAAGTTTATTTTCTTTAATTATTTTTGCCAAATGATGGCCACCGATAATATATGGAATCATCACGTAATCAGCGCCAGCTCTGTAGAGCTCTTTTGCCTCTTGCTGGTCCTGCCCCAAAACAATTATTTTTGCCCGCCTGTTTGTTTTGTTGAGCCGTTTAATCAAAATTAAATTATCGTCGATATCTGATACTGTTGAGATAACAAGTTTTGCTCTGTCTATTGCCAGACGGTCTTGAATATCCAAATCAGAAATGTCTCCAAAAATACTTAAGACATTTCTTTTTTTCAACGCCGCAACAACGTCTGGATCGAAATCCACAACCACTACAGATTCCCCTTGGGCCAAAAGTGAATCAAGTATGCTTTGCCCTGCTCGATGCGCACCAATGACGGCCACATGCTTATCTAATGCATCGAGTTCTTCTTGCAATAAGTGCTGTGCCATTTCAATTGTTTTTTGCTTTTCAAAATGTGTTAAAAAATCTGCAAAAAATCGATATAAAGAATTACCGTGTGCAATAGTGTACGAAGATGTGGCAAATGCAATAACCGCAACAATTGTTACCTCAGAAGCAAGCGTACTCGAAACAAACCCGAGCTTTTCTCCCAAAAATAACATAATTAAAGAAAACTCAGAAATCTGTGTAAAATTAAGAGCGGTGAGAAAGGAAGTCCTTCGTCGATACCCAAACACAGCAATAATACACAAAACAATAAATGGCTTTATAACAATAACAAACAACGAAAGAATAATAACGGGAATCAAAATGCCAAGGGTAAGGTGAATAGACATTTGCATTCCTAACGTCACAAAGAAAATCGTGATAAAAAAATCACGCAGTGGACGAATTCTTGCAACGATTTGAAGATTTTCAACTGAGCCAGCAAGGGTAATGCCTGCCAAAAATCCACCAATTTCTATAGGAAATCCAATCGCTTTTGTACTTACAAAGCTCGACAATGCAAACACCCAAGCAAGACTAAAAAGAAACAACATCTCCTGAGAATATGACACAAGATGAATAATCTTTGGAAAAATTGCCCTTCCTATAAAAAATACAACGCAACATAGTGCAGCTGCTTTTACCAAAACGAACAGCAAAGGAAGAATTGAGATTGTTGTATTGGCACTCGGAAACGCAGAAAGAATAATCAAAACAAAGATGGCAAAAAAATCCTGAACGAGTAAAATCCCTACCGAAATTTTCCCATACAAACTCTTGAGATCTTTTTTATCCGAAAGAAGAGTTACGATAACAATCGTACTCGAAAACGTTAATGCCAAAGAAACATAGATTGCAGAAACCAAAGGAACGTGCAAAATAGCCAGTAGATCAACGCCAACAAATACGCTAATGATAATTTGCAAAGCACCAGATGCCAAAATCACACCACCCAACGAACGAAGATCTTTAAATCGAAGTTCCAATCCAAGAATAAAAAGAAGCAAGGTGACACCAAGTTGCGCCATCACGCGAAGCGTTTCTTGATTTTGTATATGGAAATGCGCAAGCGGACCAATAATAATACCAGTGACTATGTAGGCCAAAAGGGACGGCTGTTTTAAAAATCGAAAAAGTATAGATACAGCTGCTGCAAGACAGATCACAACAGTTGTTTCAAAAAAAATTGTCTCCACACAGTAAGCGTAGCAGATTTTATTTCAGTTGCAAAGAAGATCTGAAGATTATTGGTTTGGAGCAGTTTGAAGGGTAACCCGTAGGTCGACTGATTTCCCCGATTGCTTTGAATCTTTACGAAAAACAGTAATGGTAATAGTATCGTTGACCTTCTTTTTTCCAATAATACTCGCCAAGTCTGATGTTTCCTCAGAAATCTTTTGCCCATCAACGCTTATGATAATATCTCCTTTTACAATCCCCGCTTTATCTGCTGCAGATCCTTGAATAACTTCTTGCACATATGCTCCCTCTGGAATATTATTGATAACCGAAAGATCACGACTCACCATTTTATAAGCAACGCCAAGATATGGCCGGTTAAATTGCCCGGTGTCGTTGAAGTTTTTGAGCGAATCGCGGATCACGTTAATAGGAATCGCAAAGCCGATATTTTGCCCATTTTGAGCAACGGCAGTATTTACAGCAATAACTTGTCCCGAAGAGTTTAGCAACGGCCCACCTGAGTTGCCAGGGTTGATTGCGGCATCTGTTTGGATTACGTTATCAAGCTGTTCGGCGAGCCCCTGATAATCACTTCCCGCAGTAATCCCCCTTCCCAACCCAGAAATAACCCCTGTAGTAACGGTATTTTTAAACTCTCCAAGCGCTGTGCCAATAGCAATAACAAATTGCCCTACTTGCAAATGAGATGAATCGCCAAGAGTAATTAGTGTGAGCGATACATCTTTATTTTCTGTTGGATCAATTTTAAGAATAGCAACATCGTTGAGCTGATCTCTATAAATTTTTTGTACCGTATACTTTTTGTCGGAGCTGGTAACAACTTGATACTTTGCCCCAACATCAGAAACAACATGCTTATTGGTCACAATAAAACCATCTGAGGAAACAATAAATCCAGACCCGATATTTTGAGGACCCTGCGGTGGCTGTTGTTGCTGTTGATCGGGCATAGTAAAAATCGAAAACGGACCAGAGTCAAAAGGAGACGATGCTTGATCGGGCAATTCCTCCGAAACAGTCACAACAGACGGTCCGACTTTTTTCACAACATCTATGACAACCGATTCTTCTGTAACAATTTTTACTTTCTCAACTGGACCAACCAAAGGTAATTCGCCTTGTTTTCCAAGGTTGGAAATTTGAGGAATATATTTAACAGCAGCCGTCCACACAGCTAGAACAAGAATTAAAATCGCAACAAGAACAATAAGCCTTCTCATAACATTAGCTTCTTATTTTACCAATTCTTGTACCGCTCTTTCAAGTTGTGCATCGCGAGTCGCGGTATTCTGGTCCGACGAAACTTCTATGTCTGGGGTTAAGCCTTTTCCATGTACCCATGTTCCATTCGGCGTTAACCACCGTGCAATAGTAATATGCAATCCAGCCCCGCCTCCCAAGTCTTCTGCTTCTTGAATTGTTCCTTTTCCAAAAGATTTTTCTCCCAAAAGCTTGGCCCTCTTGTGATCACGTAGTGCCCCCGAAACAATTTCGCTTGCCGATGCACTTCCCCCGTTAATCAAAACAATAAGCGGCGTATCGAGCAATAATCCTTTTCTCGAAACAGTAAAATTGGTTTTTTCAGTGCCCGTATCTTGAATAACCACGATCCCGTCAGATATAAATTCTGATGCAATGAATGTCGCGTCTGTAAGATATCCACCCGGATTATTTCGCAAATCCAAAATTGCACCTTTAAAGCTATTATCATTCTTAATGCTTAAATCCAGCTTATCAACCAAGGCTAACCATTCATCGTTTGTTTTATCGCCAAACTGTGAAAGCCGCATATACATAACTTTGTCAGAAAGTTTATCTTTGCTAAAACTTGTTGTATCGATGTGCTCTATATCAGAAACTTTATTCACCCATCCATCGACACTTTTTACTGTTATAGTGTCACGAACGACACTCACATCAAATGCCTTATTGGCTCCTACTCTTGCAATAGTCAACATGACATTCGATCCTTTGGGGCCTCTAATTTTATCTACAATCTGAGACAGCGTCCATCCAAATGTCGGCTTGTTGTCCACTTTAAGAATTGCATCCCCAGCTTTTAATCCAGCTTTTTTTGCAGGGCTTCCATCGAGAGGTGCCATAATAATAATTTGCTTGTCTTTCATACCAAGCTCTGCTCCAATACCCTCAAATTCTCCAGCGAGCGTTTGCTTAAAACTGGTATTTTGAACAGGAGGCAAATACAGCGTGTACGGATCATCGAGTCCTGCAACCATACCACTAATAGCACCGTTGTACATCTTGGTTGCATCGAGTGCTTTTTTATCGTAGTAGGTTGTTTGCAAGCGTTGCCACACCTGCCAAAACATCGAGAAGTCAACATTAGAAACATTTGGGGGTGGTTGTTTGCTGGTGAAAGTAACTTGTGGTGCAAATTTCTTCCAGGCTATCGAAATTTCGGAGACGCCAATGTAGTACCCAATAAGGCCTGATATAACAACTATTAAAAGCAGTCGAACCATTTGTGCTTTCATATGGCAGATTGAGGAAATGCTATATTCTCACTAAAAAAGGTAACAATGCAAGATGTCTTGCGTGCTTTATTGCCACTGTTAATCGTCTTTGGTGTTTTGCACAAATACCGCTTCTGACTCTGCCAACAATTTTCCCTCGTTCCGATAAAAATCGCTGCAGTGTTGTCGAATCAATAAATGTTGGGTCTTTTTTTTCTACGCAAAAATAGCAAGTCTTTGGAACTTGAAATCGTCTGACTCGTCTTTTTGTTTGTGATTTTTCTTTCATATAATTTTGTTAAAAAGGTATGTCGTCGGGAGCAACTTCTTCGTTATTATTCTGCGCCTCTGAAACATCGACTTTAGTATCTTCTTTCTTTGTCTTTTTCCCTTTTGCCATGTCTTGCTTTTCACCTTGATGAGAACTAGACGCTTCTTCACCTCCGCCAGTTTCTTCTGACATCGTTTCTCCTTGATTTTGAGAGCCCGCTTCGCCAGCCGAAGATCGTTTTGAATCGAGCAAAATCATGTCGTCGATAACCACTTCTGTTGTTTGCTTTTGCAATCCGTCTTGTGCAGTCCAGCTGCGAGTTGAAAGTCTTCCTTCAACATATACTTTTCTGCCTTTTGCCAAAAACTGACTACACAACTCCGCCAATTTACTCCACGCAATAATTCTATGAAAATCTGCTTCTTCGCGTTTTTCTCCTGCGTCGGTTGTCCAGCTTCTATTTGTTGCTATGCTAAACGAGCAAACTGCAGTACCATTTGGTGTATAACGAAGTTCTGGATCTCGTGTTAAATTCCCTATTAACTGTACTCTATTTAAACTTCGTGCCATAAAACAGTTATTTTCTTCGAATCAATAAATGCCTAAGTATACTATCGTTTCCAAGAATTCTTTTTTCCAAATCAGCAGGAATAACTCCAGCTGTTTCGAGAGTTAAAAGCGTAAAAAATCCGCTTAGTTCTTTTTTTATAGGATACGACAAAACTTTTTGTCCCCATTCTTCTTCCTTGCTGACTTTTACGTCTTGTAACCACGTTTTTACAGTTTCAACAAGCTTTTTTCGCTTTTCTGCTGGTACCGATGGATTAATCACAACAACGAGTTCGTATACTCTCATAGCCTCCCAATTGTACTATATAAACAAGCCCAAAAGCAAGTCGGAGATTTAGGAGCCGATCTTGAATTCCACCACGTCTCCGTCTTTCACAATATATTCTTTCCCCTCAAGTCTTGCCAAACCTTTCTCGCGTGATTTTTTCCATCCGCCCGTTTGCACAAAGTCTTCGTAAGAAACAACTTCTGCTTTAATGAATTTTTTCATAAAATCTGTATGAATTTCACCGCTCGCCAAAACCGCGTTAAAACCTTTCCGAAGCGTCCATGCTCGAATTTCTTTTTCCCCAGATGTAAGGAAGGAGATTAAACCGAGCGTTCCGTACGCTTTTTGAATAAGTCGCTCAAGACCAGAGGTAGTATATCCGATTTCAGACAGAAACTGCTTTTGCTCGTCTTCTGAAAGCTCTGCCAACTCAGATTCTATTTTTGCACAAATAACCGTGATATTATGTTTGGAAACTTGTAGTAAATCTGCGTAGCGATTTACTAACGTATCCTCTTCTGTTGGTGTGTATTCGTCTTCGTTTACATTAAGAACAACCAATTCTGGCTTAATTGTGAGTAAAAAAAGTGTTTGAATATATTCTTTCTCCTCATCACTAAATTTAACTTGTCGTGCTGGGATTCCTGCATCAAGATTTGATACTAATTTCTCAAGAGCCGCCTTATGCACTGGGTCGTCGAATCTCTTTTGCTTGGACATAACATTTTTTGCAGTCTGCAAATCAGAGAGCAATAATTCTGTTTGAATTGTTGCATAGTCGTTTTCTGGGTCACTACTCCCCTCTCTGATAATATTTTCATCCGAAAAAGCTCGAACGACATGCGCAACAATGCTAACTTCCCTTATATGCGACAAAAACTTATTACCAAGTCCGGCACCTTCGTTTGCACCCTTCACAAGTCCAGCAATATCGAGGAATTCAACAGTTGCAGACTTTATTGGTGGAAGATTCCCCATTTTTTCTTCCTCTCTAGTAATCTCTGCCAGCTTTACAAGCCTTTGATCTGGTACTGGAACAATCCCAACATTGGGCTCTATAGTTGCAAATGGATAATTCGCCACAAGGGCCAGTTGTTTTTTGAGAAGCGCATTAAACAACGTACTTTTTCCAACGTTTGGAAGACCAACTATCCCGACAGATAAATTCATGAAGCAATTATAGCAGAGAGGCTATCGACAAACCAAGACAAAAAAATTAGCAATAATCAGGAAGTTTTATTTTGAAGACAAAGGGTAACGAATATTCGATTGCATTCACGCTATCCCGATGCTAACGTTCATATTGTAATATAAACAATTCAATTAACATTTGAGAGGTAATAATCAAATTGTTTTATTTCATTGAGAGAATTTTTTGATAATCGTGTTGCCGTAGTCCTTTTTATGTAAAGACATGTCGGATGATTATTTGAGTAAAACTGCAAATATTGTTTTTTAATAATCTGCGGAAGATTTTTATTAGTATTTTCATAATTCGAACAATCTACATAGAAAAAATCTGGATTCGAATTATTTAACATACTTGCTCTGGCGATATTATACTTATCATGTCCTTCCTGAAAAGACGTATACCATCCATATTGATACGGCGAGATAAGTCCGCTCTCCCAGTATAAAATTTCACCATCCTGTCCACCTCCATCAACAAAAAGTGTATCGTCTGGTTTGGATAATATTTTGATAACCGAACCTACCTGAAATGCTTTGCCATAGTTTGTTAGAAATTCTGTTTGAGCATTTACTTTCTCCCGGATAAAAGAAAAGGGGGGGGAAATTACAATTATTCCAGCAGCAATGAAGGTGATTGTCCCCGCTATACGAAACAAGTTATTTTTTACTTGATTAAAAAAAAGAAGTGAAGAAATAATAAAAAGTCCAAACCATGGTATCTCATGAAAAGCAACATAATATATTTGCCCGGGCTCTACATATCGAATATTTGTAAAACCCAGCACGAGCAGGACATACAGAATGAGTTTATATTTTTTAAGAGAAAAAAAATATACAACCCCTGTTAAAAAAACAGCGTCAATACACACCAAAAATATTCTGAAAAAATTCCAAACTCCGCCAAATAATAAATATATCGGATACAGAAAAACAGGGAAAAGATATGTTCCAAAAACATTAATAATCTGTAATTCCGAATTGAGAATTTGATTTTTGTTAAAAGTAATAACACTAGAATAATAATCGCGAACTGGAAGGTTTACGATAGTAAGGAGTGAAATAAAAAGAAGAAAAATTATTGAGGCATATTGTATTTTGCGAGTCGGTTTATACAGAAACACGCCATACAAAAATATTGCTGAAAGCACATATGGTTCCCGACTAAAAATTATAAACCAGGCAAAAAGCGCCGCAACAAAATAATC
>CAZKLH010000005.1:0-18093 GCA_964553595.1 uncultured Gammaproteobacteria bacterium
CATGTGTTAAGCGGTGGTGCAAAAGAAGAACAATTATTATTGTGTCACAGAGGTTTTGCTCCTGGATCTGATGGCCTGAGAAACACTCCTGATTTCGCAATGGCTCTTGGATTAAAACGAAAAAGAAAGATTCCAGTCATTCTTGATTCATCTCATATTGGAGGATCTGTCGAAAAAGTATTAGAAGTTTCAAGGCAAGGAATGCGATACGAAGAAGATGGGGTAGGATTTGACGGAATAATGGTTGAAGTCCATCCAGATCCAAAGACAGCTCTAACAGACAGCAAACAACAATTGGATTGGGAAACTTTTGACCAGCTATTAAACGAGCTACGTTAAAACATTCAATTGTATACTAGTAATGAAATAGAGCAAATTTTTTGCTATGCTTAGCGTATGGAAGAGGAATTGATTGGCATTAAAAATGCCGCTGTGTCGATGATCTTGGAAGCTCCAGATGGAAAAGAACTGGAAGAAATAAAACTGCAATTTTTGGGAAGAAGCGGCAAGTTAACTCTGGCAATAAAAGATATTCCAAAACTTCCAAAAGAAAAACGGCCAGATATTGGAAGACTAGCCAACGAAGTAAAGCAAGTCGTAGAAGAAACGCTCAAGCAAAAAGAAACAGAATTATCATCGGATGCTTCTTCGAAAAAAAAGCAGAAAATCGATACAACAATTCCTGGCGTTGTGCCAAATATTGGCCACTTGCATCCACTTTCTCAAGTTTTGTACGACGTTGTTGACGTATTTAAAAGTTTGGGATTTCAAGCAGCCGATGGCCCAGAAATAGAAACTGACAAATATAATTTTGAAGTATTAAATATTCCACAAGATCATCCAGCAAGAGATACGCAACAAACCTTGTATCTTGATACGTTTGGAAGCAAAATAAATCCTGGAGAAATTATTTTGCGTACACAAACTTCTGCCATGCAAGGAAGAGTTATGGAACAAACAAAACCGCCAGTACGAGTTATTGTCCCTGGAAAAAATTATCGCTACGAACAGGTTGATGCATCACATGGATTTGAATTTTGGCAATTAGAAGGATTTATGGTCGACAAGAATATTAGACTGACAGACTTGTTTGGAACAATTGATTTTGTACTACGAAAATTAATGGGGGAGAGTATTAAAATAAAATTTGCAACCACAAATTTTCCCTTCGTTGAACCAGGTGTTGATACCTACATGGAATGCACTGTATGCAAAGGAAAAGGCTGCAGTTTTTGCAAACAAAGCGGCTGGAGCGAAATTATGCCAGCTGGCATGATTCATCCAAACGTATTAAAAGCGGTTGGTTATGATTCGCAAAAAGTATCGGGGTTTGCTTTTGCAATTGGCCTATCACGACTTGTAACGCTTCGCTATCACATGGAAGATCTACGGCTTTTAACAAATCCAGATTTACGAATAATTAATCAATTTTAATACTATGTTAGCACCTTTATCGTGGTTAAAAGATTTTGTCGACATAACGCTCACTCCAGAGAAACTTGGAGAACGACTTACCGAAGTTGGACTGAATACAGAAAAAATCACCAAAGTTGATGATGATATTATTTTTGAATTTGAAGTAACTCCAAACCGCCCAGACCTACTCTCTATTGTTGGCATTGCACGGGAAATTGCTGCAATTGAAAATAAAGAAGTTAAACTAAAAGCGCATGATTTAGCAATACCAGATAAAACAACATTACCAATGACGTTGCATACTGACTATGCTCTTTGCGACAGATGGACCGCAGTATCAATCGCAAGTGTAACAGTAAAACCGTCGTCAAAAAAACTTCAAGATCGATTAAAAAAAATTGGACTGAGATCAATAAATAATATTGTTGATATAACAAATTATGTGATGTTTGAACTTGGTATTCCGCTGCACGCATTTGACTACGACAACATAGACGGGAATGTTATGACTGTTGCAAAAGCAGTTGGTGGGGAACGATTTACCACAGTTGACGAAAAGACATACAGCTTACCAAAGGATGCAATCATTATAAAAGATGCAAAGCAAATAATTGATTTGGTAGGAATAAAGGGTGGATTAAATTCTGGAATAACAGCAAACACAAAAAATGTTTTTCTTCACACAACAACTGATAATCCAATTCTTATTCGCAGGGCTTCTCAAGCACTTGGACTGCGAAGCGATGCATCTGCTATATACGAGCGGGGAGTAAACAAAGGTGGTACGCTCGACACACTGAAACGTGCCGTGCAATTAATACTCGAGGAAACAGGTGGAAATGTCGCATCAGAAATTATTGACATCAAAAAAGATTCATTTGAACCTTGGACGGTCGAATTAACCCATGAAAAATTAACAAAAATCTTAGGCATTGCTCTTGACCCAAAAGAAATCATTTCCCTTTTTAAACGATTGAATTTAACGACAGTACAAGAAGGCAATGGAGAATCCATACGCTACACGGTGACAATTCCAACGTACCGGAATGACTTAAAAATACCAGAGGACCTTATCGAAGAAATCGCAAGGCTTTACGGATATAACAATTTTCCAAAAACTATTCCAGAAGGTGTTGTTCCGACAATGCAAATTCCTTACTTTAAAAATTACAAAGTAGATGAAAAAGTAAAAAATATTCTTACAGCCTGTGGGTTTTCTGAAGTTATGACATATAGTCTTGTTTCTGAAGGGGATCTTGCTGACTGCGGCTATAGTCCAAAAGATTGCTTGCGAGTCGATAATCCGGTAAGTCGCGACTTTGAATATCTTCGGCCGGAGTTAAAAGGAAATCTAAAAAAAGCGTTAACTGCAAACAAACCATTTTTTAAACGCATTGAGCTGTTTGAATTAGGAAAAATATTTACAGGAAAAACAATTGATAAAGCAAAGGAAACATACCAACTTTGTGGAGTTTCAAATTATAAATCGTTTGAACAAGTAAAAGGGGTTGTGGAAAAAATCTACCAAGAGCTAGGCAATAGTAATACTCCAACAGATGCAATAACAATTGAAGATGACGCACTATTTTTTACCATAAATTATTCAGAAATGATTGCGGGAATAAATCTGCAAAAAACATTTCACCCTGTCCCCAAATACCCATCCATCGCAGAAGATCTCGCGCTCGTAGTAAAACCAACTGGAAAAATAGGAGAGATTATTGTAGAAATAAAAAAACAAAGTAATCTTATTACCGAAGTTTCTCTGCTCGACGAATACGAAAGCACCAAAACATTCCATATTGTCTATCAACATACGGAAAAAAATCTTACCAACGAAGATGTATCCTTGATCCGCAAAAAAATCCTCAAACACCTCCTGGAAAAATTCCAAGCCAAACCAAAAGAATAACTATATTTTCTTAGTGCTCAGATGATGGGGTATCTGTAGGTGTGACGATGGGCGTTGGTGTGTTCGTTGGCCCAGGGGTAGGCGTATTAGAAATAACAGCACTAGATTTTTCTGTGGGTGGGTGGTAGAGCGGATCATCTTTATGATTATCATTTACCCATTGATCTATTCCTTCCTGCCAACGATTTTTCCCATCTGCTGAAAATGGGTCGCTTTCGGTAAACACAATAAACTGTTTTGTATCAAACTGTCCATTAGAAATCTCGCTATCACTGGCTAATTTATTACTATCACTCTTCGATATTTTTATTTGCTTATAAATAGGGCTTGGACCTTGCGGTTCTGTTCCTTTAATAAAATATTCAGAGCGGGTTGATTGACCAGAAACCGGAGCGCCGCCACCCAAAGAGTCGATCGTTAACGAAATTACATCGTCTGGTTTTGGAAACTCTTCGTTTGGTTTTCCTTTTAATGCCTCGACAATAACATTTCGCCAAATCGGCGCTGCTCCGGTTACCCCTGATGCCAATGTTGGATTCATAGGACTATTGTCGTTGTTGCCAACCCATGTCGCAACCAAAATACTTGGCGTCCATCCTATTGTCCAATTATCACGCTTATCGTCTGTTGTTCCTGTTTTTACCGAAATTGTTCGCCCGGCAACATGCAAATAACTATTTGCGCCAAACGTTAATAATCTTGCATTGTTATCAGAAAGCATATCATCGATAATATAGGTGACCTCTTTGCTCAAAACCCGTGGAAATTCGTGATCTTTATTTTCATATAACACATTTCCTTTTGGATCAGTGACTTTTGTTATTGCAACAGGTGTCACTTTCAATCCGCTGTTTGCAAAAGCGCTATAGGAGGATGCCATGTCAAGAAGCGTTACTTCACCCCCTCCAAGCGTTATCGACAACCCAAATCGTTTGACATTGTCATCTGTTGGCTCAAGAGAAGATATTCCCATAGAATACGCCGTTGTTAACATATTTTTAATGCCAATGAGAGCAAGCATTTTTACAGCAGGGATATTAAGAGACGATCCGAGCGCAAAACGCATTTGGATAGGACCTCGAAATTTCCCATCATAGTTTACCGGAATATAATCTTTTCCACCTTGATTGGGAAACACAACCGGTGTATCCATAAGAAGTGTCGCTGCTGTATAGCCTTTGCTTAATGCGGTTGCGTACATCACCGGTTTTATCGACGATCCAGGCTGTCTTTCTCCTTGCACGGCAACATTAAATTGTCCCTCAAACGGAACAGTTTTTCCCTTTACCGTTGTTGCCGATTCGGTTGCAAAAAAATCACGGCTTCCAACCATTGCCAAAATTTCACCATTTTTTGGGTTCATGACAACTGTTGCTCCGTTGCCAACGTTTAAATATCTCGATGCAATAACCTCATCAGAAACAATTTTTTCCGCTTTTTGCTCAAGCGCATAATCAAGTGTTGTTGTTACTTGCAGACCTCCTTGTTCGACAACATTTTCACCAAATTGCTTTATTAATAAATCTTTTACATAAAAAGAGAAATGTGGCGCTTTAATTGCTTCGTTGCTTGGATTAAATGTTATGGTTTTAAGTTCTTTATCTGCGTCTGTTTCTTGTTTTTCTGTGATATACCCATCTTCTCGCATACGACGCAAAACCGCTTGGGTTCTGTCGATATATGCTTTTGGATCGGGGCCATATGGCGAGTTATACGATGGGCTTTGGGGAAGACCCGCTAAAATAGCAGACTGTACAAGCGATAAATCTTTTGCTTTTTTTCCAAAATACCCCTCGGCTGCTGCCTCAACTCCAACCATAGTGCCTCCATATGGTGCTATATTTAAATATAATTCAAGAATTTGATCTTTGGAATACGAACGGTCAACTTGCACAGCTAGAATAAACTCTTTAATTTTTCTTGAAATTGTTCGCTCCGAGGAAAGTAGGGTGTTTTTAACCAGTTGCTGCGTTAATGTTGATCCACCAGTTACTCTTCGAAACAGCAAAAAATCACGAATAACACGAAGGTATCCTGTTATCGAAAACCCATTATTTTTATAAAAATCTTTGTCTTCTATCGAAACCGTTGCTTCGCGCAGCGTTTTTGGGATATCGTTTATTGCAACATATGTGCGATTCTGTTGATTAAAAATATCGTATAAGACAACGCCATTTCTATCGTAAATTTTTGTTGATTGGGGCAAATCCTTGGCTGAAAGATTTCCAGGAGTTGGTAAATCTCGGCTGTACCATAAAAAGAGACCAAACGTGACAATGACTAATGCAATAAGCCCAAACAAAATAAGTCGAGTTGCATTCTTCAGGAAAAAAATATTCTCGAGTGTCGATCTGCGATATCTTCGACTTCTATAGTCAACCATACAACAAAGTATACCAAATTACCTTCAATAATAAAATGTGTTATACTGCGAAATATGAGCACGACAGACAAAATTAATGAATTACTCACAAGAGGAGTTGACAAGATTTACCCAACCAAAGAAGAGTTAGAGAGGGTTTTGCGAAGCGGAAAAAAATTAAAACTATACCAGGGATTTGATCCAACAGGAACGCAATTGCATCTTGGACATATGGTAGGGTTTCGAAAATTACGCCAATGGCAGGATCTTGGACATCATGTTATTTTTCTCATCGGCGATGGAACAGGCCAAGCAGGGGATCCGTCGGGAAAAAAAACAGGAAGAGACAAATTTTATACCAGAGATGAGCTTCGAAAAAACGCAACTGATTATGTAAAGCAGGCAGGAAAAATTGTTCGGTTTGACGGAGAAAATCCTGTTGAGATTCTTTTTAATGGAGACTGGCTGAATAAGCTAAAACTTGTCGACATATTGCAGATTGCATCGCATTTTAGCTTGCAACAATTGTCGGAACGTGACATGTTTGTTGAGCGAGCAAAAAGAGGGGAGTCTGTTAATCTTCGTGAATTTCTTTACCCGTTGCTTCAAGCATACGATTCGGTTGCGATGAGCGTGGATTTGGAAATCGGCGGATCCGACCAAACATTCAATATGCTCTGCGGCCGGACATTGGTGAAAGCAATGCAACATCGCGACAAATTTGTGATGACAACCCCACTTCTCACCGATTCTGAAGGCAGAAAAATTGGAAAAACAGAAGGAAACGTTATTGCACTAACCGACAAGCCAGAAGATTTGTTTGGAAAAATTATGAGCCTTCCAGACAGCGTTATTACCAAAGGATTCGAGTATCTTACCGATGTGTCAACCGAAGAAATAGAACAGATAAACAAATCAATTGCTGAAGGTAAAAACCCGATGACTTACAAAAAGAAACTTGCTTTTGAAATTGTTAAGCAATTAAATTCCGAGAATGACGCTCAACACGCAAACGATCAGTTTGAACAAGTTGTTCAACAGGGAAATATGGCAACTGCTTCTATATTCGAATTTAAAGAGTCGATTGATAAAGAAAAATCTTTGTCGGAAATTTTAGTGATGACGGAATTGGCATTAAGTAATTCAGATGCAAAAAGAACAATTCAGCAAGGCGGTATAACCATTGATGGCAAACAAGAAAAAGACTCCAACTATACTTTTTCAACTGGACAATTCACTCTTGGTCGCGCAAACCGCAGATTTGTAAAAATAACAATCCAGTAAAACAAAACCTCTTCATGATACGAAACGCAACACGAAGCGATTATTTTGCAATAAAACACATTAAAGAAGTTAATGGGCTTATTGTCGAAGACCTCGAAGACATCGACTACAAAATTCGCATACAAAAGAGTGGATTTCTCCTAAAAGGTGTATATCCAAAAGAACAAATGGAAAAAGACTTACAAAAAATATACAAAGTATATGAACATAATAAAGAAGTAGTTGCGTTTATCAGAGTAGACGAAACTCAAGAAATGAAAAGAGAATCGAATGCATTCTGGTTTAAACCAGAACTCAAAGAAGCATTTTTTGCTTTACCTCATGCAGATATTGGAGGACTTGCAGTATTGCCACATACTACAAATTCAGGCATTGCAACAAAACTATTAGAATTTGTTATTCCCGAAATTGCAAGAAAAAGCATTCCGTATGTATTTTCTTTTGTAGTTTTATCGCCAGTTACCAATGTTCCCTCGATGCTGTTTCACGAAAAAAATGGATTTGAGCGAATCGCGGTTAATACTGTTCCAAAATTGTTTGGTATGAAGATGTTCCAAAGCATTCTCTACGGCAGAAAAATTTCGTAATATTCTCTTATTAATATCTTCAATTTATAACTCGCCGCTAAGTAGCTTATTGTATAAATCAATATATTCCAAGGCACTTTTATCCCAAGAAAAATCTTTTTGCATTGCAGATTCTACCATTTTTCTATACTGTTGTTTATCGTGATGCCACATATTTACGGCCCGCATAAGCGCTTTCTCTAAGGCTTCCGAAGAATAATTTTCAAACAAAAACCCATTCGTCCCATCTGTTATGGAGTCAGCTAAACCTCCTGTTTTATGCGCTATCGGGAGTGTTCCGTACAACATAGCGATCATCTGGATTAAACCGCATGGTTCAAACAAAGAGGGGACAACAAGAAAGTCCGATGCTGCATATATTTGATGGGCTAAGATATCTTCGAATTTAAATACACAAGAAACTAATTTGGGATAAAACTTGTTAAACCAATGAAATCGCTCTTCCCAATCGGGGTTTCCTGTACCTAAAATAACAAATGTATATTTTTCCAAATCAATTCGGCGAAGCATCTTGTGTAGAATATCTATACCTTTTTGCTTTGCATCAATTCTGCCAATAAACGAAATCATAGGAAGCGTGGGATCAATCTTTAGATGTAATTTTCTCTGCAAAAAAACCTTATTTGTTCTTTTCGCTTCTTCCCATGGAACAAACATGATTTTCTCGGGAATAGGTATTTTTTGATTTTCAGACAATAGATACTGACCTTTAATAAAGGTGCGACGCGTCATATATCGCCACTCATCAAAAACATCTATGCCATTAAGAATCCCAAATACACGACCAGCCTTGCCAGATAAAACATCTTCAAGGCCACATCCATATTCTTCTGTCACAATTTCTTTGGCGTAGGTCGGAGATACTGTCGTAACAACATCTGCGTGAATAATTCCCTCCATAAGACAATTTATTTTTCTTTCTTTTGTTTCCCAATGGATAACTCGACATTTACTTTCATCTATTCCTAACCTTGTGAGAACTTCTGTTGATGTTATTCCTTGATAGGATAAATTATGGATGGTCACCATAGTTTTTATTGGCAGCTTGCGTTCTCGAACAAGAAGCGGAATAAGGGCTGCGTGGTAATCATTGCAATGGATGACATCGGGCATCCACAAAAGCATGTTTTTTTCCAAAAGATCGATAATTAACTTATTAAAAAACGAAAATGTGTCGGGGAATTTTGCAAGAGTTAAATATTTTTCATTACGAACCAAGTACACGGGGACTTTGCTCGTGGGATGATTCACCAAGAATACTTCTACAGTTTCTTTTTTGCTATTGTATAAACAACTAAATCGTGCAACTTTCGTACGTTTGTAATGCTTTAACTTGAGCGCATCGTAGTAGGGGATAATCACCCGAATATCTATATCTCTTCTTTTGAGTGCTGCAGGAAGTGATCTGGCGACGTCGCCTAATCCACCTATTTTAATAAATGGATCCATTTCCCAAACGGCAAATAATACCTTCACACAATAATCTTACCTCAATAATTCAAATCTGTATACAAGGAATTCAGCAATCTAAAAACAGGAATACCCATTGACCTCAAAATCGCACCGGTTTATAATATGATACCTGCCACTCTCTATGGCGCGAACAAAAAAAGCAAAACAGCCACTTACACCTATTTCTCGCAAAAAAGAAAAATACGCCCTTATTAGCGTTTTTGATAAGTCCGGAATAGTTGATTTTGCAGCCCAAATTAGTAAATTAGGATACAAAATAATATCAACAGGTGGAACATATAATGTGCTCAAAGAAAAGGACATTCCTGTCATTCCAATTCAAGACATTACAGGGAATCCTGAATCTTTTGACGGGAGAATGAAATCAATCAGTTTTCAGGTCGCTTCTGGAATTCTTTTTGATCGAAAAAAATCCTCACATCGTACTCAAGCAAAAAAACTCGCGATAAAACCAATAGATATTGTTGTTTGCAATTTATACCCTTTTGAAAAAACAGTGCAAGACAACACAATCTTTGAAAAAGCGATTGAAAGTATAGACGTGGGAGGCCCAACAATGATACGGGCTGCTGCGAAAAATTTTGAAAGCGTTCTTGTTGTTACCGACCCAAAAGATTATCAAATGGTTAAGGAAAAAATACAAGCAAAATCAGTGGACGATGCATTCAGACAAGATCTTGCTGCAAAAGCATTTGCACATCTTTCTTTCTATGACGCACAAATAGCCAGATACTTAAGAGCGAAACAATCATTCCCAAAGGAAATCACAATCCCAGGAAGAATGCTTTTAGATCTTCGGTATGGAGAAAATCCACATCAAAAAGGAGCTGTCTACCTGCAACCAGGAGAGCAATCACCGTTTAAAAATTTGCAAAAACTGTGGGGAAGAGAGCTTTCTCTCATCAATATTACCGACATCAATGCAGGAATTGAAACAATACGATTATTAGACAGACCTGCTGCAGTTGTCATAAAACACAATAACCCCTGTGGCATTGCGCTTGGCATTACCCAATGGCAAGCCCTCGACCGCGCTATTCTGGCCGACCCAGAATCTGCTTTTGGGGGAGTTGTTGTTTTAAATCGACCAATGGATCTAAAAACTGCAAAACGAATTGGCTTGTTTCGAGACGAAAAAAGAGGAAACATTGATATTATTGCAGTGCCTTCTATTGACGATGATGCGCTGAGCTTTTTAAAAGACGTTCGAAAAAGCATGGGGGTATATACATTTGGAAAACCATCTAAAGCCTCTATTGATGTTATGAATATGAAATCCATCATAGGTGGATTTATCTTACAAACCGAAGACAGCAACATTGAAGAGAGTTTTTCCCAATGGATCGTGCCAACAAAAATAAAACCAACAAAAAAACAACTCGAACAAATGAAAGTTGCGTGGCTATTTATTTCCCGGATTAAATCAAATGCTGTTATTGTTGTTGATAAAAGTATTCCTATGACACGTGGCATTGGCACAGGACAAACATCACGAGTGAGGTCAACAAAAATTGCTTTGGAGCAAGCCGGAGGTTTTGTAAAAGACGCAATTTTGGCAAGCGATAGTTTTTTCCCTTTCCCTGACTCTGTTTTACTTTGTGCGAAATATGGCATTGGCGCAATAGTGCAGCAGGGAGGATCTATCAACGACAAGGCCTCTATTGACGCCGCAAACAAAGTAAAAATACCAATGGTATTTACAAAAAGACGAGCCTTCTGGCATTAAGCAGTTATGAAACCAAACCAAATAGTTCTTGTTGTCGACGGGGGCGGTCGGGGATCGGCATTGGTTGACGCATATGGCAAAAGCAAGCACGTTGAAAAAATTATTGCCATTCCAGGAAACGATTTCATGCAAGAAAACACCAGCAAGAAAATCACGACATACCAAAACATACAATCAACCGACGTAGAAAAAATAGTTGCTATCTGTAAAAAAGAAAAAGTCACGTTTGTTGATGTTGCACAAGACGATGCAGTAGAGGCTGGAGTTGCTGATGCAACAATTGCGCTTGGAATCCCAACAATCGGACCAACCAGGAAAGCTGGACAAATAGAGTGGGACAAAGCTTGGGCACGAGAGTTTATGAAAAAATATGATATCCCTCACCCAAAATATTATGTTTTTTCTACACAACAATCAGGAATCGCATTTCTAAAAAAACAACCAAATCAACCATGGTTTATAAAAGCCTCGGGACTCGCTTCTGGAAAAGGTGTCCTCCCTGCACAAACCAACGATGATGCAACACAACAAATAAAAAATCTGCAAAAATTTGGCAAGGCAGCAGAAACATATTTGTTAGAGCAATGGCTTATTGGCGAAGAGTTCTCGATGTTCGCGATAACCGATGGAAAAACAATACAAATTATTGGAAGCGCGCAAGACCATAAACGGCTTTATAATTTTGACCAGGGAGAAAATACAGGAGGAATGGGATGCAGCACTCCACCGCTTGTTGTTACATACTCTATAAAAAAGCAAGCTGAAGAAATTATTGAGAAGACAATTAAAGGTCTGGCAACCGAAGGACGACTATACAAAGGAATTTTATATCTTGGCGCAATGGTTGTTGAAAAAAAAGTATTTGTTATTGAATTTAATGCGAGATGGGGGAGTCCGGAAGCAGAAGTTTTGGTTCCTAGTATTACTGCTGATTTGTTTGAGATTGGCATGGCAGTATCAAGCGAGACATTGAATAAAACTCAAATAGTTGCAGACAAAAAAGCACGAATCGCAATAACAGGAGCCCTGAATCCACATGCTTCTCCAACAAAACAAAAACGACAAATATTTGGATTGGAAGATGTGCTAAAACTTGAGGGTATAAAAGTATATGCCAGTCGAGTATTTATTGAAAATAAAAAAATGTTTGTATCAAATGGCAGACTTTTTCATATTGTTGCAGAAGGAAAAAACGTCATCGATGCAAGACGAAAAGCATACCAAGCAATGAGCTATATTTTTATTGAAGGAAACAATTTACATTTTAGGACAGACATTGGATTTCGGGATGTTGAGCGGCTATACAAGAATTAAATGCTAAAAAGATAGCAAATATGCTATCATAATTTTATGGATGTCTTTCGAAAACACAGATGGATCTGGACGGTAATTGTGATTATTTCCTCACTGGCTTTGATAATCACCTCATTTCTTCCACTCTTTATTCATTAGCATATGGATCTAAAAACCCCGATTGCACAAAAAGGCCTTTACGGTCCATACGCGAAACGGTTAGAAAAACTTGGCATTACCACTGTGGAAAATCTGTTGTATCATATTCCATTTCGTTACGACGACTACTCGATACTCTCAAAAATCGAAATGCTCCAAGTTGGAGAAAAAGTTACCATCCAAGGAGAAATTGTTGATATAAAAAATCAATATACGCGCTCCCATAAAACTATTCAAAGAGCAACCGTTTCTGACACAACAGGAACAATCGAAATTGTCTGGTTTAACCAACCATATATAACAAAATATCTCCAAAAAGGAACTCGAGTCTCCCTTTCTGGTGAAATATCCTTAGGAAAAAAAATATTCTCTATGCAATCTCCAGATTACGAATTAATCACAGAAAATGGATCTTTGATTCACACAGGAAGACTTGTTCCTATTTATCCAGAAACATACGGCGTTTCTTCAAAATGGTTAAGGCGACAAATATACAAATTGCTCTACAGCGAGAATATAGAAATAAACGAACACTTGCCAGATTCAATCATAAAATCAAACACCTTTATGAACCTGCGAGATGCCATTCTACAAGCTCATTTTCCAAATAATCTCGAAGAGGCAAGAAAGGCGAGAGAACGATTGGCTTTTGACGAGCTCTTCTTTTTGCAAGTTCGAACATTAAAAAATAAAGAACAACTGCAAAAACAAACCGTCGGGCACGTGCTTAACATTCAAGAATTCAAAAAACAGATAGAAATCTTTTTGAAAAAACTACCCTTTGAATTAACCAATGCACAAAAAAAAGCGGTGCAGGAAATATGTGCAGATCTTGAAGAGAAAAAACCAATGAATAGACTTCTAGAAGGGGACGTTGGCAGCGGAAAAACAGTTGTCTCGGCCGTTGCTATGTATATTTCTTTTTTGAATGGATACCAATCGGTGCTTATGGCACCAACAGAAATTTTAGCACAACAACACCACAAAACAATATCTACATTATTAAAACCCCTAGGAGTAGCTGTTACTTTAGTTACAGGAAATACACCAAAGCCAAAAAAGAACGACCCGAAAAAAGAGCATTTTGACATACTTGTTGGGACACACGCAGTACTTTCAACAGGAATAACATTTAACAAATTGGGGCTTGTGGTTATCGATGAGCAGCAACGATTCGGAGTAGAACAGAGGGCGGTTATAAAACAAAAGGGAAATAATCCGCATCTATTAACTATGACTGCGACACCAATTCCAAGAACCGTAGCATTAACCATGTATGGCGACTTAGATTTGTCTTATCTTGATGAAATGCCAAAGGGAAGAAAAATAGTCAAAACATGGTTTGTGCCAAAAGAAAAACGTGAGAGCGCGTATGCCTGGATTGAAAAAGAGATTACAACGACAAACTCCCAAACATTTATTATTTGTCCGTTTATCGAAGAGTCAGAGAGCATGCAAACGGTAAAAGCAGCAACAAAAGAATTCGAAAAATTGCAAAAATACGTGTTCCCAAAACAAAAACTTGGCTTGCTCCATGGAAAATTAAAAGGGAAAGAGAAAGAAACAGTTCTTGAGGCGTTTAAACAGAAGAAGTTTTCCATTCTTGTTGCAACCCCTGTTGTTGAGGTAGGGATTGACATTGCAAATGCGACGATTATTGTTATTGAAGGAGCAGAACGATTTGGACTATCACAACTACATCAACTACGAGGACGGGTGGGCAGGGGAGACAAACAGTCTTATTGCCTGCTTTTTAGCGAGTCAGAAAATCCAAAAACATTACAGCGGTTAAAAGCGATGGAAACAATGCACGTCGGTTCAGAACTCGCAGAACTTGATTTAAAAATGAGAGGACCTGGTGAGCTTTTTGGTACAAGGCAACACGGCGTTTTTGAGTTAAAAATTGCACGGTTTTCCGATTTTGCTCTTATTGAAAAAGCAAAAGAAGCAGCCAGTGACATATTCCCATCCCTTAACAAGCATAAAGCGCTTTCACAAAAACTTTCGGAAATGCCAGAACAAACAATCTCTGCTGATTAATTATTTTTTTGGCTTTCCCAATAAAAGGATAAAGAATGCCAGAGCCGCAGCAATTGAGCCATAGAAAAATGTTGCTGATGGAGAAACCGCTGTCCACAATAACCCGCCAATAAACGATGCAAGAAACGAAGCGATTGCAATCCCTGTTTGATATAAACCAAAATATGTTCCAGACTGCTCTTGTTTCATAAATTCTGAAACATACGCTTTAGACACACCATCGGTTGCTGCAATGTATATGCCGTAAAGCGGAAAAAGAAGCCAAAAAAAACTAGGATTTTGAACTAAACCAAACAGAAGATACACAAGAGAGAATACCACAAGTCCAACACTATAAATATTTTTTGCTCCAAACTTGTCTGCTAATTTTCCAGCAGGTGTTGCAAAGATTGTCTGCGAAAGATTGTATAGTACATACACAAGTACTGCAAAGATTGTCGTGCCGCCCAATGCTTTTGCTCGCAAAATTAAAAATGCGTCCGAACTGTTACCAAGAGAAAAAATCACACTGACAAGCAAGAAGAAAAGAAATCTTTGATCGATAGTTTTCCAGTTAAAATGAAAATCTAATTTTTTTGAAAATTCTTCTTTTCTCTCTTTGACAAAAAATACTAATAGCAACACTCCAATCGCCCCTGGAATAAACGCAATCAAGAAAATGAGGCGCATATTGCTCGATAAAACAGATAACAAAACCAGAGCAAGAAGCGGACCAATAACCGCACCAGCCGAATCCAAAGCCCTATGAAATCCAAAAAGGAATCCTCTATTTTGTTGATTCGTACTTTGTAAAAGGAGCGCATCTCTTGCTGAAGTACGAACCCCCTTACCAAAACGGTCGATAAATCTGGCAAACAACACAAATCCCCAAGATTGTGCAAGCGCTATAAGAAGCTTTGCAACACTACTAAAAGAGTACCCAAAAACAACAAATATCTTCCTTTTTTGCACTTTGTCCGACAAATACCCTGCCAAAAACTTCATGAGGCTCGCAGTACCTTCGGCAATTCCTTCGATAAGTCCGACAACAGAAACAGGAACACCTAAAACAGAAGTAAGAAAAATAGGCACGATTGGATAAATCATTTCTGAAGAAATGTCGTTAAACAAGCTAACAACCCCTAATATGAAGACATTCTTTGGAATTCCGCTAAAAAAAGTACGAAAACTACCCATACATTAAGCATACCATATTCGAATACCTAGGCTTGCGAAATCCGGCAAAATTGAGTACAATACGAAGTAGTTATGCCACAGGAACCAAAAAAGCGACATTCGAGACAAAGACAGGGCAAAAGAAGAGCTCATATCGAACTTCATGCGCCTAAAGGCGTTTTGTGCCCAAATTGCGCGTTTCTTACCACCGCCCACACTGTCTGTAAACGATGCGGGTACTACGGTGGAAAACAAATACTTGTTATAAAACAGAAGGAAGCAGAAAAAACCGCCTAAGGCCTTTGGACATGAAGACAGCACTGGACCCACGTCATAAAAAAAGGCAAAAGCTTGTTGAAGAGCTGTTTAAATACGATTTTCACACGCAATCCATAAGCGATAACACAAAAAACATTTTTTCTCATAAAGAGCTTATTGACACAAACATCGAAAAGGCTGCATCCGAGTTTCCTATTAAAAAGATTAACAAAGTTGATCTGGCTATTTTGCGCCTTGCAGTATTTGAGCTTTTGGTCGAGAAAAAAGAACCACCAAAAGTCATTGTTGATGAGGCTATCGAACTGGCAAAAGAATATGGAGGAGACACAAGCCCATCGTTTATTAACGGTGCGCTTGGTAATATTATAACGCATGAAAAAACTTCCAACATTTAAAAATAAAAAGCTTTTAGAGCAAGCATTTGTTCACAGATCGTATCTGAATGAAACAAAAGAAAAGCTAACAAGCAATGAACGGCTTGAATTTTTGGGTGACAGTATTCTTTCGTTTGTTGTTTCTGAATTTCTCTACGCATCATATCCATCTATAAATGAAGGCGTACTCACCAATCTACGATCGCTTCTGGTAAACACAAAAAGCTTGGCGATTATTGCAAAAGATCTTAATTTTGGAAAAAATCTGTTACTCTCGAAGGGAGAAGAAGAATCAAAAGGAAGAGAAAACGATACGCTTCTGGCAAATAGCTTAGAATCTTTTATTGGCGCTCTCTATTTAGACCAGGGGATTACAATAGTACGAGACTTTTTATCTGAGGTACTCTTAATAAAAGCTGCCGATCTTATGCAAAAAAAGGCCTTAAAAGATCCAAAAAGCTTGCTTCAAGAGTCTGTTCAGGCAAGAAAACAAAATTCGCCAATATATAAAGTGCTCAAAGAAGAAGGTCCACCACACGCCAGGAGATTTACCGTTGGTGTATTTGTAAAAGATGTAATGGTCGGTACAGGCGTTGGAAAATCCAAGCAGGAGGCAGAGGAAGAAGCTGCCAAGGCGGCCTTGCAAGACTTTGCAGATGTTGCTAAATCAAAGCAAATGAAGTAAAATAAGGAAAATATGTCACTTGTTATTCGATTATCCAAAACTGGGAAAAAAGGCGAGAGAAAGTATCGCGTTGTCGTGCAGGAAAAAAGAAGCAAAAAAGATGGAAAATCCATTGAATCCTTGGGTTGGTATACACGTGCCATTGGAAAAGATAAACACGAAATCAATAGAGAACGTTTTTCCTATTGGCTTTCTCAGGGAGCCAAAGCAAGCCCAACAGTTACCAAACTTTACAACGCATGAAAGATACACTCCTTTATATCGTTTCCCACCTTGTCGAAGATACCGAAAAAATAGACATTAAAGAAGAAATTGTTGATGATACGACAAATTTTACCATCAGCGTTGCAAAAGAAGAAGTTGGCAAAATCATTGGGAAAGAAGGAAAAATTATTCGAGCGCTTCGAAACGTCATGAAAATTCCTGCAATGAAGAAAAACATAAGAGTAAATATTTCGATCGCCGAACCTACAGAACCAACTGAATAAGTTTCCAATCCGCTATCTTCACTCTTTATGAAGATTTCCATTCTTACACTATTTCCAGAAATGTTTGAGGGACCATTTGCTCATTCCATTGTGAAAATTGCACAAGAAAAAAAACTCATAACAATTTCGCTAGTAAATATTCGAGATTTTGGACGAGGAGCTCATAGAACTGTTGATGATACACCGTATGGTGGGGGAGAAGGAATGGTTTTACGTGTTGATGTTTTAGAAAAAGCAATTTCTTTCTCAAGAGATCCACGCCTACAATCTAACGAAGAAAAAGTTATTCTTTTAAGCGCACACGGTGAAACTTTTGCACAAAAAAAAGCGCTAACATTCGCAAAGCTTTCTCATCTTATACTTATCTGTGGCCACTACGAAGGATTTGACGAACGCATAAAAGAATTTATTGATGAGGAAGTATCGATAGGAAATTTTATTACCACAGGAGGAGAAATTCCAGCAATGCTTATTGCCGATGCTGTAACACGATTAGTAAAAGGGGTGCTGAGTTCTGAAGCAACACAAAACGAATCATTTTCCCCAACTCTTGCAAAAGATTCTCAAAAAAATAGAGATCGCCGCAGATACTTAGAATATCCCCAATATACTCGACCACAAGAATACAAAAACCTTACTGTCCCTTCTATTCTCTTGTCTGGAGACCATCAAAAAATCTCAGAATGGAGAAAAAAACACATTAAAATTGTCTCGTAATCTTCTTTAGAATATTCCTATTCAGGGTCCTTTTGTTGGAGTTGGAGAAGGGGTTGCGGATGCCGAAGCCGGCACCGAAGGAGTGGGAGAAACTGCTGGTGTCGAGGAAGGCGTGGCAACTGGTGGCCCAGGATTGTCTATAA
>CAZKLH010000006.1:0-17880 GCA_964553595.1 uncultured Gammaproteobacteria bacterium
GCGATGGAAAACCAATAACGCTCGAAGCAGGAATTGTTCGTGTTGCAGATGCTTTGGATATGTCGCAAGGAAGATCACGAATTCCATTTGAAGCAGGCGAGATAAATATTCATTCAATTTCTGCATTCGCAGTAGAAAAAATCGAAATTAAAGAAGGAGAACAAAAGTTAATTCGCATTGATATTTTATTGAATAACTCATCTGGTTTGTTTCAAGTCGATGAGTTGTTAAAAAAGAAGCTGGAAAACTCTGGCATTCAACAGTATTTCGAAATTAAAGCATTTACAAATGATGCAGCCGAAAAAAACTTAGTGAAAGAATTCTATATTCAAAGTTGATCGACTGAAATTAGTCGAATACCAGCGAAGCATTTGCCGTCTCAGCTATTTCTGGCCAATTGATTGGATTTTTTTCCAGCCAATTTTTCGCAACATTATTTCCCCTTCTTTCTAAGTGAATTGATAACCATGTAGGAATTTGCTCTTTTTTATTTATGTATTGTGTTTGATTCATATCTGTTTTAGCATGACAAAATAATTTTTATCTTGCTTGATAAACTGCAGACAGGACAGAGACAGTAATCAGACATTTCTAAAAAATACGCTATAATACTGGTAGATACGTTATGTTTTCTTTATTTCAAGCGATTATATTTGGACTAGTTCAAGGAACAACAGAACTTTTTCCAATTTCAAGTTTGGGTCACAGCGTTATTCTTCCTCGTTTACTTGGTTGGCATGTTAACCAAACCGATCCGTTTTTTTTAACATTTTTAGTTGCAACACATACTGCAACTGCGATTGTGCTTTTTTTCTTTTTTTTCAAAGATTGGACAAGAATTATTGCTGGCATTCTTCGTTCGCTCAAACAACGGGCAATAAAAGAAAGTGATTCTGACGCAAAGCTTGGCTGGCTTCTTATTGTTGCAACAGTACCGGCAGGAGTGTTGGGCCTGCTTTTTGAAGAATCATTAAAAAACTTATTTGCAAATCCACAATTGGTTGCAGGAGTGTTAATTTTGAATGGAGTTCTGTTATTTACAACAGAGTTGCTTCGCAGAAGAAAAAAAGAAACAAATTCTCTTGTTGATAGCGATCAGCGAATCGCAAAAATTACTTTTCTAAGAGCCTTACAAATTGGAACACTGCAATGTATTGCACTTATTCCTGGTTTTTCCAGAACCGGCGCAACATTAACAGGAGGATTGTTGATTGATTTGTCTCACGAAGATGCAGCGAGATTTTCATTTTTATTAGCAACGCCAATTATTGGCGCAGCATCACTGCTTAAATTGCCCGAGCTTCTTGGTAAATCAGAAATTAGCTTCTTGCCTTCTGTTTTTGTTGGTGCAATCACAGCTGGGATAGCCGCATATGTTTCGGTGCAATTTTTAACAAAATATTTTGAAACGAAGAAATTAACTCCTTTTGCAGTTTACTGTGTGGTTGTTGGTGGTGTGGTGTCTTCGGTTTTTTTGCTCGGTTGATCTTTGCCTCCTGAAAACCAGACAAAGGAAAAACATAATAGTGCTAAAAGAAATGCTCCAATGCCATGTTTGTAGTGATGCGTTACGATGACTACGTCATGACCTGGAAAAAAAACGGGAAGCGACCTCGCGGGTTGTAAAAAATAGATAAAAGAAGCAATAAGTAAAAGCAAACCGATTGTTCCGATTAAAACCTCTAAGAATTTACCCATATTGTAGACAAATTATACCACAGAAAGAGAGAGCCTTGTCAAGAAATTTGTTTGTATGTTTTTTTGAGCATGTCTTCAATCTGTTCTTAATTGTTGTGCTTTAAGTTGTAATAATCTCCTTGCATTTTCTATAACATCCGATAGATCTACAAGTCCGTTTCTTTCTGTTATTTCTTTATTGAGTTCTGCTCTCCGAATATTCATAATTCCTAAGGCAAGACCCGCAAACCGCGGATTAACATAGCCTTCACTTGATGGATTAGAGGTATTTTGGTTTACTATCTTAAAGCGTGATATCCCGGTTTTCCATAGTGGAGGTAATTTTAGGTTTTTTTTAAATACGCCTCCGTCTACTTCTGGGGCGCCAACGAGTACTTCATTTATTCCACCAGTTACCATTCTTCCGGCACAGGTCATACATGGTTCAGCGGTCGTAGCAATCATTCTTCCCTCAGGTTTACCAGGTGGCGCCTGTCGTATAAACAAAATTCTATCCGAATATACTGATTCATTTCGAGCGACACTCTCAATAACGTTCATAGCATCCCATTCAGCATGGAGACCTGTATCTCTTCTGCTTACTATTCCGTTGCTGCCTTTCATAACAACTTCTTCACCTTTTGATCTAAGAGCATATGCCGCTCCAATACCATAATTTTTATGTTGAGCCGCCCATATCGCTTCTCTTAAAGCATATCCCATATATTCCTGAAACGAGTATTGCTCCGCCTCTACTATCATGCTCTCCACAAGTGAGGAATAAGTGGCAAGCTCTGCTTCAAATTCGTGCGGCGGCCCCGGGAGTTCTCCCATAAGAATCCTCCTGAACTATTACAGCGATAGTATATCTTTAATAATTTTGTAGCTTGACCAATTGATGACACAACGCTGACATTGTCAGCAGTTAAAAGGGGAACATCACCTGATTTTTTTATACATGTAGACATGATCGACAAATTGTCCTTTATGAGCTACTCCTTCTGGTAATCTTCCATGTTCGAAAAATCCAAACTTTTTATACATGTTTATGGCTAAGTCATTATGACCAAAAACGCCAAGCGTCACGAGTCGAAGATTTGGTACGTTATCTTCTGCTTCTTGCAGGAGTAGTTCCATTAATTTCTTCCCAATACCTTCGCCACGAAACTCTTTTTGTAGCGAGATGCCAAGAACGCCTTCGTGTTTTTCTGTTCTGTCTTTCATGTCGATTCCGGCAATGCCAATTAATTGTTCGTTGCAAAATACCAAAAGCTGCACGGTTTGTTTTTTGGCAATCTTTTTAAGCTGCTCTTGTAAATATTTTTCTTCGTCTTCAAGACTGATTTGTTCGCCTTGGAATCGTACAAATGTTTGTTCAATCGACAAAGCATTAATGTAATCGCACATTGTCTGCGCATCTTTTTCTGTTGGATAGCGAATGAGAATAGTATGTCCTTTTGTCGTAGTGCCTTTGTAGACAATTTTCTCTTCCATTGCTGAATTATATCAGATTGAGTTTGTTTAGCTGCAATGTTTTAGATGAGAGAAAGGAAAGGGGCGTCGAAACTGATTGCGAATGATATGTGAGAAGCACGGTAAGGTGCTAAGTATCAAATATCAGCTTCGACGCCGCCAGGAAACCTGGGAAAGCTATTAGCGGAGGGTTGTTCCAGTCGGAACTGGTTGGTCGAACGCTGGTCCGTTCACTTGAAACCAACCATCGTTGGCATTGTAGCCGAACGATCCACCGATCTCCTCGGTCAATCCCATGCTGGGAGTTGTAATGCTTCCGTGCGCGGGGATGACTCCGTTAAACGGTGGCGGAGTGGGCAACAAGTTAGGAACGTCGATGATCGAATACTGGACTGGAAGCGCCACGCTTGTCGGATTCGTGATCCTGACAAAGAAGCGCGGGTTTGTTTGCCCTCCTTTTACAACCAAGAACGTCATACTCTGTCCAAACATCGTATTGTTGTTCCAGGAAACGAGGGCGAAAATTCCTCCATATGAGATAGGGCTGATCGTGAACAAGGCGGTCGGGCTCTTGAAGCCGAAGAGTGGACCTCCTTGCGAGACGTATTCCTGGAAATGACTGTCCGTTGTCCCTGACTGGGCCTCGATGTTGTAGTACGCTCCAGGTGTGGATTGTGCCCAAAAACTTGACGTTGTCGGCGTGTACGTAACACTCCATGCGAATGAAGTGTTGGGGTTTCCTCCGCCTGCAAAGGCAGTGGACGTCGTGGCGAGAAAAGTCGACATGACCACCATGGCCAGAACGAACAGGGAAAACTGAATCTTACGCACGGAAATCTCCTGTCGTAATTTTGGGTTGGTGCCTAATTCTCTCCACAGAATGGATGGTTTTTACCTCCTTTTTCTGAATTTGCAGAGAAAACCAGGGAAGAACATACAGACTATGCTATACGCTCTGTCCTGGCTTACTCCTGACTCAGAAATTAGCTTTAACAGGTTGTAAATGAGCATTCAAAAACATAGCAATGGAGCGCAAGAAATGCCCCACGAATCTTTTTGAACGGCTCAAATTATCCCATAAACTCGTCAAAATGTCAAGACTATAGGATATTATTTACAGTTTTAGATTTGGCCTGTGGTATAATGCAATCTAAATTTATATGATGCTTAATCGACGCGAGGCTCTTGTTGGGATTGGCGTAGGACTTGCTGTTTCAGGGTGTACACCTCCGATAGAAAAAACATTCGGTATCCCCTGGAGCAGATTTTCTTCTCAGGATCCAGATTTTTCCATAGATTATCCGGCATATTGCACAACAAAACCAATTGCAGAGCCAGCAGGAGTAGTAACGCAGGAATTTGACTGTGCTTTCAATGGATCCCCAGCAATAATTAGAGTTGCTACAGAGCCATGGAGGGGCTCTTTAGATGAATATCAGTCTTATATTATGGGCAGAGTCAGCGCTTTGACTTTAAGAAAGATTGATGTTTTGGCAACACCGCGTGGATCAACGAGTGCTGGGAGAAATAGAGTTGCAGGCTTTGATGCCTATCAAGTAAAAGCTCTTTCAGAAAGAAATACAAGCACTGGAGTTGTGGCGAGCGATCAAACATTTACTCTCTTTGTCGCTCAAAATAGAGGGTGGCAAGTGCTTATGGCGACTCCAACTCAAGCTACTCAAACAGCAATGCCTTTTTATAATCACATGATCGACACTCTTCGGGTAAAGAAATAATTAGTATTGGATAAAAGTCAATAGTTAAGAGCATTTATTTCTTGTTTTGCGCTTCTTCGTTTCTCTTAACCCGTGCTGTAATGAGTTTTTTTATTAACGCGATGGGTAGCTTTTTGTCTAAAGGGAAACGGATTGTGGCTGTTGAGGTCCCATATTCTTTTAACTCATTTTTAAACTCTTCTAGTATGGGAGGAGTTAGATATAATCCGATATGTGCTTTTGCATATGCAAAATACGCAAGTCGACCTTTGTATCCATAATATGGCATTCCGTAACTGATTTTTTCTTCTGCTTTAGGAGCAGATTCCTTAATAACTTTTCGAAGTTCTCTTAGTTTGTCTTGTTTTTCTTTTGGGGCATGTGCGATATATTCGTCCACACTCTTTGGTTTCATAGCTAAAATATCCCACAAGAAGTGGGATATTACTTAAATCCATTTCTCAGGAGATTACATTCCAGGCATTGCAAGCAATTCTAGAACTTCTACTGACCTTCCTTCTCCCATAGTAAGATGGGGTTGTGTTTTTGCCAATTCAAGTGCTCTATCCATGCTTTCTGCTTGGATCATTGAGTAACCGGTAATCTGCGATGTGCTCCCTGAAACTCCAGATGTCAAGACATGCTTCCCATTTCCCAGTGGCATGCCACGATCTAAAAGTCCATCACCAACTGAAGTAAACCAATCAATCCATGGCTGCATTGCTTTTTGCATATCTTCTGGTTTACCCTTTGCCATTTGTTCTTCTGCAGAGACTGGAGACATATATAAAAATAAAAATTTCTTCATTTATAATTCACCCCCTTTCAGGCAATAGAATATATGAATAACTGATGTTTTGCAAGAAGGGAGTTGGGCTTCGATGGGCATGAGATTGAAGCAGGATATCTCATTGGCGAATTATCTTCTAAAAAGAATTCCATGCTCTTGTATTCTTTTTCTTCCACCGGTTCGAGGAAAGGCAACTGTAACGTCATATCCGTTGTTTTTTAATAGTTCGGCAATTGCTTGTTCCGGTAGAAAATCCCAATATACTCCGTGAGAACTCGCAATAATATTGGAATCAGGATGTGTCTCAATAATCGATAGAATATTCTCTGCATAACTTCCGATTCTCTCTGTAACCAGCTCTTCTGTATCTATCTGATCAGGAGGTATTTTTGTCGGTGGGGGGAGGAGGGGGATATGTAAAGATTCAAAAGGAACGTATTCATATCCTTTATTTGATAAATTAGTTTTGCCAATTTTTAACAAAATACCATAGAGGGAGGCAACGTACTCATAACTTCTTCCTCCATCGGATGACACAATGTGAAGATAAGGATTAAGATTCGGATTTATTACAAGCGGATGTCCTCCTCTTTCAGTTCTGTTTCCCATAGGCGGATCTTACTGGAAAATAAAATAGAAGTCAAAACCATGGGACTTATTTAAATAATCTACTAATCATGTCCCGTTGAACTCCGAAGGAATGAGGGAGTTAAATTTCCATTTTTTATTTTTGAAAGATAAAGGCTTTAGGCAGTATTTCTTACTTATATCTAACAATCTTTTGATTGGGTTATCATATTACATTGCTACAAAGGTTTAAGATATGAATACATCTTCAAGCAATAGATTATTATCAGTAGTAGCATTTATTATTGGGATCTTAGTTATTATTGGCATAATACTGTATGTGAATAATCGAACTAGGCAAAATAACTCATCTGGATTTGCTCCAGCGACAAGCATAAGCCCACAAAATATAACAAATACACCATCGCCAACAACTTCTGTAACGCCAATAGTAACTCAGACACCGACAGTAACACCAACAGCAACACCAACAGCAACACCAATACAAATTCAAATTCAATTGACTACTCCAACAACGACTCCTTTATCCTCTCCTTCTCCGACGTAATAAATTTTGAAAAAAGTTTCTGTTGCAGACCCAGGCTAGAAGTAAAAAGAATACGTATTAAGTGTGGTAAAATCTTTACGTGAAAAAAAATATCCGTGCAATTTATTATGCATTTAATGGTAAATTAGTTGGAAAAGATAACATGAAACAATATGTGTGCGAGGTTGTTGCGGTAATGGAAAAGAACATTATTCATGACATAACTTCGTATTGTTGGTTTTTTGGATCAATGGATGATACTTTAGCTTTTACCTTTACTGGTAATGATCTTAAAAATCAACATTTAATTTTTCTAAGCGATGAGTTATTTATGCACGACGAAAGACAAATAAAGTATACGATTGCCCATGAAATAGGGCACGTTATACTAGGACATAGGAATTCTGTTTTGGAAAAACAAAGTAAAGCAGAAATCCATAATCAAGAAAGCCAAGCAGATGAATTTGCAAGAAGGTATATAGAAGATTAACGTGTATCCTCAAAATAGAGCTAATTACGCTATTTGTAAGGTTGGGTGGGAAGGTCGTAGAGCTTGGGTTGGTTGGGGTTTGATAAGGATTGACTAGCTTGACTGAGCGTTTCTGATTCCTCATCTGGTCGGCTACCTTACAGTAACTGGTAAGGACGGTAAGATGAGAAATAGTAGTCTTTTATGAGCAATTCTTCATTTGGTAACGCATAAGACTTGTTAACTCCAAGAGCATCCTTCAATCATTCTTTGCTTCGGTTTTCACCTATGCAGTGGTTAATCAATGCCTAGGCAAACTGAGGTTATTAGCCTGCCAATAATGAAATTATGCTTCAGAAACCAAGTGGGCATGGTTAAATGAGGAGGCCTCAGATTACCTGAAAATTTACCGTCTTAAAACCCAAGTTTTTCTTTAACAAGGATCATCGTAACCTTCCGGCCAATCATCTGATTTTCCCCTTTAAATAGAAGGATCTTATTAAGCTGTGTCCCCACGCCATATTTTTGCTTCATGTTTGCATCTTCGAGGGGAACAACATATTCCTTTAGCCGCTTCATGCCCTCCTCAAGAGTGGCAACAATCTTTTGAGCACCGACTATAAGGATAAGATTAGATGAAGAAAAAGCAACATGGGGCAATTGGCTTCCAGAGTTTGAGGCGACGATAAACTCGCCTTCTTCAGTAACAGCATGAACGCTACCAAGATAGTAGTCGGCGAGCAGGGCTTGTTTGGCAGGATCTTTTTCGGCAAGAATTTTTTCATGCTGATTATCCCAACCATGATTATCAGGTTTAAGATATTCAATAAAACCGATCTGCTCTAAGGTGCGAGACGAGCCGTTCATAACAGAGGCACCGCGTGGAATAAGCTCGAGAACTTTTTTATGAGCTTCCTTTCCGCTCTTTACAATAATGGGATGTATGCCATTCTTTTTTAAAGCACTATCAACTTTATTAATAGATTCATCACTTGATGGAATCAGTCCGCGTACTTTGTCTTATCGATTAAAAGAATTGGAGAAAGAAGGGCTTGTGAAGAAAAAAATTCTTCCTGTTGTTCCTCTTCATGTTGAGTATGCATTAACATCCAAAGGACAAGGGCTAAAAGATATTTTTTAAAAATGGAAGACTGGGGAAACTCAGCGTAGCATGCTTGCACTTTTAGCCAAAGTAGTATAAGAAAAACAGTCGGAGAGGAAGTTAGAGCCTGCTATTTAGTTAAACATGCCACTGAAACGATTTAAAATAGATTTTTTAAATTGCCCCTTTATATCTGTGACTGATTGATTCTGTTGTTTTATTTTTTTTCTGTTTTTTAACGCAAAATCAATAAATATAACTTGATCTCTTAAGAGTAAGGGGAGCGTATCAAAAGAAAAGAATCCATATTCAAGTACTTCTGAACTCGGACGAAACTCTCCCCCTATAAATGTTCCAATATAAGTAATGTCCAAGCGACCTGTCGTCCTATCTGTTCTGATCTTTAATTCTTCGTCAGCATTAACGATAAATCCAGTTTCTTCTGCTATTTCACGTTCTAAGCCTTCTGATGGGTGCTCTTTTGCTTTTAGGTATCCTCCTGGCAAGCTCCATTCAATTTCACGATAAGAGTGTTTAACGAGTAATACTTCATCTTTTTCATTAAAAATAATTCCTGTAATACCAATGAGAAATTCATCATTCAACAAACGCATAAAATTGATCTGTAGGGTTTTTTTAAACGAAAGATGTCTCCATAAGCCTGCGAGAAATAGCTTCATAGAGAATTACTTGTGAGAGGGGATTCTCCTTCTTTTGTGATGAGTTTTGTATTTTCCAGCTCAAGTTGATGAATTTGTTTTGTCAATTCTAAGTTTTTATCTTTTGCTTTTTTTAGCGCATCTTCTTTTCCTCTTAGAAGAAAGGTTACGGAGAGTGCATTCATGAGATGTAGTATCCAGGCAAAAAGAAAGCCAAGCAGAAGGGATAATAATACAAGAAGATAGATAGGTATTCCGGGCCATGAATATTGCATGAAATGTATAGTAGTGGTTGAAGTATTTTGAGTCGCAAAATATGCAACAGCAGTAGCAAAGATAATGGCAAAAATAAAAGCGAACATATCGCTATATATTATACAGTATACTTCTTAATAATACTTATATTTCTGATATTTGGTCTGTAAAAAATGTATATCATGTCTCCAAATAGAGGTATAAGCCCAATTAAAAAACTAAATAAAATATTCCGCACCATTTTAATAATTTCTCTATTTGGAATATGGATTTGTACGGCAATCCATACAATGTATAAAGATAAAAGAGCATCGATCATGTCACCAAAACCAGGAATTAAATCTATGATGGCACTTGCTCCGAACCGCAATCCAAAAAGATTAAATTTATTGTCCAGGGTATTTGCTAATAAATTAGCTAAATACAAATGATTTTTCATGTTATCGATTATAGCAGAAGAATTACTGAGGCTGCGCTTTGCTCCGAGAAGAAAGGAGTCAATTAGGATTTTGAAAGGTAATACCTGCTTGGTTAGTCCCATGTTCTACATAAGAAGGAAGAATTGGTTCTAATCGAAAAGTTAATCCTTCTGGAGAGGCATATGCTGGCACAAGCACAATACATTCATTTGTATCTATTTCTTGTCCTGTGGGTGAAACTCTTGGACTGTAATTCCCACCAAGCATATCTTCAAGTACACGGTCACACACTTTATCTCTACATTTAGGGTCAGCGCTATACTCCACTGCAGTGAAATTTGTTGCGACATATGAACCTCGTTCGATTTCTAATCCATCACTAACCACAGTAACATAGTAAATTTGTATTCCTTTTTCTTTGTCTATTATGACGGGTGTTGTCTTAAAAATGCCCGGTCTCGTTTCTTCTCCCGGCATCCGATTAATTTTGTAGCCGCAACGCTCCTGAATATTCATATATCTAAACGTGAAAATATTCTAGGGAAAAATCTTTACTTTGTCAAACGAATATGGTTTTAATTGGATAGAGGAAGTTAGAATTACTTCAAATCTAAATTAGACCGGAAAAAAGCAGAACTAAAACCACTACTGTAAAAACTGCGAAGGTGCCAACTGTCTTAATAAATAGGGCTACCGCTTCTTTTTTCTTCCCTTCAATAAGAAATTGAAGTGGTTGGTAAAAAAACAAAAACGCCATAACTGAAGCAGAGAGAGTCAGAAGTGACAGAAATACAACCGGGGCATACGCAGTATCTGGCTTGTTTCTGTGAGTTTGCATAATTAAATTCATAACTGAGACAACAAGGAGTATGTAGGCCGAAGCGCTAAGAGCATTAATAATAGGATTCTTAGACATAGGTCTATTATACTACATTGGCCTCGGGGAGTAGAGGAAGTTAGAACTTATTTCAGTGAAATTTTTCGGTAAATTTACTATAATCATTTATTCTGTCTGTCATCAATAGCATTTCTGCGATTAATCCTCGATCTGATAATCTTTCTATCTCGCCCCTTGCGATATTAACAGGGGAGTTAGTATCGTCTGGAAGTATGTTACGCAAATAGGCATACCAATGTTTTTCGCCATCTGAAAGTTCAACGCCAGTAAGATGTACTGCGGATGTTGCTTGATGCAGACCTGCGTTAAATGAAGCCGGATTAATGCCAAAAGGAGATTTTTTATCTATCGGCACCACATCTTTTGTTGCTAATGCCATTTGAAATGCTCCCTGCGTCAATATTCCTCCATGACGTTGATATGTGACATATGCATTATCTCTTCCTGTCTCTGTTGGAGTAACTCTATATCCTTCAGCGATTGTTTGAGGTATTCTTTCTGCTATGGCACTCATAGTTTTATTGAATTAAAACTATTATCCCACTGCAAAATTGTATGTCAATAGCATCTTTAAGGCTACTACAATAACAATAATGAAAGAGTTAATTTTTTAGTTCCGAGGGCCGAAGGTCCGTACGAGTTCATCGAATTTGATAATTCTCAGAATCAAAAGATCTGAACGACCTATGAAGGACAAGACGTTAGAACTTTCTTTTTTCAAGATTTTCGATTCTCTTGAGAATTTCAAGCATAAGTTTTTGTTGATTTTCAAGATGAAGAAGTATCGTCTCTATTTCTTTTTCTGCTTTTTTATCTGTTTCAAAATCATGCTCTGACCGAAGATCGGCATGTTTTCCCTGAATGTTTTGCCCAACCATAATAAGGGGCATAAGATGAATCTGTATAAGATTTGATATAAAGAGCCAAAGAACAAAAGCAGGAAAGGGATCGAAACGAAGATTCTTTGGAGTTAATATATTCCAGCCAAGCCAGAGAATTGTCCAGGCAAAAATAACAAAGAAAAATCCCATAGTTCCAATTCTTTGTGTTACAAAAAGAGCAAGCTTTTCCATTTTAGAGAGACTCTTCCTGTGAACAGCGTTAATATTTTTAGGAGTGTCAAATTCTTTCTTCAAGGAATCGATGCTTATAGGTTGTTGTAGATTTTGATTCTCCATGAACTTACTATCTCAGATGATTCTGGATGTGTCAATTCAGCTCCATATGATAGACAAAGTGAGAACCTATATTCTAGGCGGCAATTATGTAAGAAGAGAAAGTTTGACTTATTGATTATGTAATATTACAGTTGAAGTTAGTACTAATTTATAAAATGAAAAATGCAATAGCTTTTATGAAAAAGCATCCTATCTACCACGCTAGTCTACATGGTATTGGAGGAATAGCTGTCGGAATTCTAACTATGTATGTTTTTAATTTACAAAATCCTTTACTTTGGGTATTTGTCTTAGGTGCAATTAGCATTGGAGGTCACCTCTACGCAGCGACTAACGGAAAAAAATAATTTGCTCCGAGGGATAGAGGAAGTTAGAGCCTACCTAGGGTTTTAAACAACTGGTAATCTTCTCATCATGTGGAATCTTCCTTGTCCGTCGCCTTGTAGTTCTTCCCATACGCCTATTTTCCGTGTTGCTTGCTCTTGTGTCTCAAATACTAAACCTCCTTGTTGAATTGGAGTATTCGTATCAAAATTCAAGGGATGAAAAGTTTCATTGCCATTAAGTACAACACCGGGCATAAATCGCAATCTTTTGGTATCTTCGACATATGATAATTCGTCAGAGAGAGGCTCAAGACGAAATCCATTTTCCGGAGAAAGAGCCCCTACATAACGAAAAGCATTTTCTGTATCTCCTTCTTTTGTAATGATAATTGCATCAAATTTCCCCATATGTCCTAAGTCAATTACTCGGCGAGAATCAACAATGGATGGGTGTGGGCAATTAACACCTCGTCTCCATTCCTTTTCCTGTTGAGCAAAAACTTCCATTCTTTCTCGTTTTCTTTGTTCAGTAGCTTCTCTTGCATTTACTAAAGCTCTCGGTTCATGCATAACGACTTTCCCTTTTCTGCTGGAGGTAAAATAATATTGGAGGTCTTTTTCTCTATTCATTGGCTGGATGATAACAATTTTATTTATCATTGTCAATTTTAGCTCCGAGGGTAGAGGATGTTAGAACCTGGATGATGCAATAATCCTCATTAGTCATCAAATGCTTTCGATCCAATTTTTTCTGCTAAATCTAATCTTTCCATAACATGCCTTGTATATTCATCATTAACTATGGCAATTTTATCTGCATCAGATTCAGATCCAAAAAATACTCCATGAACATGCTGTCCATGTTGTTTAAGAAAACTTTGATAAATATTTGCTTCCCATTCTGCACCTGGAGACAAATTTACTATACCTAGTTTATTTGCAGTCTCTCTTGTGTAATACGATACGCCATTTTCAATAAAACCGAGAGATAATTCTCCTTTTTTGGAATGAAACGCATGTATAATTTCATGAATCAGAATATATCCACATCTCTGCTGCCCAACTGATTTTCTCGCCTCTGCAAGAGTGCCATATGCTCCAAGCCATGATTGCTGCATATCTCCTGACATGAGATCCCATATATAGTCAAGACTCGCAGGATCTTGGACAACAAGTATATCGCCATGGAACAAAAAGACTCCATCAAATTGAGTTTTCTTTTGTTTTTTATCCCAAGTTCTTTGTATCATTTCAAATGTATCTTTATCCGTTATTACAAATCTTTCTGATATAGTCTTTGCCTTTTCGAGGGTCTCAGGAGGAATAAAAGGATAATATTCATCAGCAATTACTTTAGTGATTTCTGGGACGGCTTGAGCAATTCTGCGTTCTATACGAGGAGTAATGGAAGAAGCATCTAGTCTAAGAGCATCTACAGTATCTTTGCTGGCAAATATTCTCGGAATTTCAATACGATTGTTTGTCATAAGCTTAAGAAAACTGAATTATACAGAAAAAACACCAGAAGATCAAACTACAGGACGTGTTCCAAGGAGGAAATGAGACTAGAACGTTGTTCCGAGGGGTGGAGGATGTTAGAACCTACTGGCTGCACCAACCTTGAGCTGGTTCTGGCATGAGGCATCGAGGAGTTGCATTTAGACACGAAGGTCTTGGCATACAAGTTGGCGTTGTTGCTCCAGTCGTCTGGTTTTTATCCGTAAAGGAAAACGTGGAGAGAATTTGATTGTATATTGGCGTACAATAATCACTCATCGTTTGCGGTGAGTCACTTCCCCCATAGGGTTTGCACCTATGAGAAAAATCGTAATTTTCAATAGAATAAACACCTTCTGGTCTTTGTAGAAGAATTATCTTGACATCACCATTTCCATTTTCTGCAATTGGATTTAATACACCAATTCCTTCTAAGGTTACACCAGTTATTCCAGCAACAGTTCCAGATGAGGTAGATGAATTATTAAGTCCTCTCATAATGGCTATTTTTATCTGATTCAAATCAGTGTCTGGATCAAATGAAACAATAAGAGCAGGTTTTCCAGCTCCGGTAGCAACTGAATTAACAGAAATTGATTCTCCAACGCTATTGTTCTTTTCAACAGTCTGATCTTTCTCATTCCACCAACCTTGAGGGATTTTAAATGATAACTGTTTCAGAGTTATTGTTTGCCAATTTGTCGTTGGATCAACTGTTGGGGTAGGCGTCAACGGAATTGTGGATGTGCTCGCTTTGGAAGTGGTATCTATCGAATTAACCAGTGAGTATATTGGATTTATAACTGTGATAATAGTTACACCATAGAGAAAACCACCAATAAATATCTCCGCTAGTAATGATATCAGTCCCAATTGAAAAGAGCGATCGTTCTTATTGGTAAGTACTTTTATTCCAAAATAGATAGTTACAATACTTCCAAGCAATATTATTACTGAGAATATATATGCTAATGGATTTACTCCTGTATAGTTCAAATGAGAATACGTAGTAGAAAGATTTGGAATTATTTTAAAGAGCATTACCAGTATTGTGAAGAAATATATTCCTCCACATATAAAATTAAACAGAGCGAGAATAATATATTTTGTGTTATTGGAATTTGTTTGAGAGAAAGTTAGTGGATGCGACTTTTGAGTAGGTGCAGGTGGCGTGTTTTGGCTCTCCATGCATCTAATGTCTCATGATAGGTATGGAGTGTCAAGGTTAACTCAAGATCTATAGTCAATTAGACCGAAATACCAACCCAATCTTCATGTCCTGTTCAGCTCCGAGGGATAGAGGAGTTTTCAATTTATATATTTATCCCTAAAAGTCTTGCAAGAAGCACTATTACTGCAATAATCAATAATATATGGATTAAACCTCCTCCAATTTTGAGAGCAAATCCACCCAACCAGGATACAATTAAAATGATAATTATTATCTCTAATAATCCCATATTTTCACCCCTTTTATATATGACTCTTATTTTTCAAGAGTTATATTCTTTGCTACTCTTGCTGCTTTTTACCTTGAGCAAGTTTTTCTCCCACTTTACCTTTTTTGTCTTCTGCAGTCTTTTGTATATCTTCAACATAATCTACTGCCTGATTTTTTACATTCGTTAACACTTTCTTTATCTTTTTTCTTGTTTTTTCATCTTTTAGTGCCATTGTTGCTGCGACTGCAACACCTGTTACCGCAACTGCTCCGACCACGCCAGCAATAACGGATCCAATCACATTCTTATTATTATTTTGTTTTTTCTGGCGTACAGTTGTCATAAAAAAATAGATGCAATAACACTGATGATAATGACAAGAACGATAACATTGGAGAGTCCTGTAATAGCGAGAATACCAAGTACAGATAGAGTCCATAAAACAAGTAATACTGAGGCAACTGCTTGAAATGGACGAGGCAAAATACCTATTGCCCAGCCAACAACAAGAAGAATGAGAATTTCCCACAGACTAATTGGATGATTATTGATCGTAAAAATAGTGATATCTGGAATAGAGATTCCAGTTATTGGGAAATAGCCTAGAAACCAGAGAATAATAAGAATGACGACGACTGTAATTATCATGTTTTATTGAGATTCAACATCTTTTGGCGAGATTGGGTAAATAAGTTCTAAAAGGTGAATAAGTCCCCAAGCAACACAAACATAGACAATACCAGCAATTATCGTTGACCATTCAAACAAAGAATTACCCGTTGTGGAGACCCCAAAAATTCCATTAAAAGGAACTGCTAATGGAGCAGTTATGGCGTAAATTAAACTGGTAAATCCAGCAAATGGATTTGCGCCTAACATTTTCAGAATAATTCTAAATGTAAGTAGTACTTCAATAAGAGTTAGAATATACCAAATAATTTGGTTAAACCGAAAAATTGTTTTCTTTTGTTCGTATACTTTTTGAGGAGCTTCTCCCTTTGCCGCAGGTTCAGCTTGTGTTGTAGTTTTTCTTATAACCTGTTGAGGAGACCCAGTCTCAACTGTTGTTACTTCCTCCTGTGTTGTATCTGATTGATTCATGTTAAATTTGGGGCTTCTTGATTATTGTCTCTGTCGGCAAATACTTAACGAGAGCTATCTCAACGAGAGCGGTTAAAGTTATTTCTTCTATTACAGCTTGCGCTTTAGCATGTTTTAATAGATCTGGATTGAGAAAGAGTGTCACTCGATGTTTATCACTAGATGTCATAGTTAATATACTACACTTAGTTGTAGTACTTGTCAAGCATCAATATGAAGTGTTTACATGAATGGTCCTTTTGAGTCTAATTGTTAGTGTATAAAGTATGGGTAATTATGCTGAATTGCCATTCTAATCCTCATGTCTTGTTCAGCTCCGAGGAGTAGAGGATGTTCGAACCTATTTTACTTTCTTGAATTGATAGACCTATTGCGTAAATGTCATTGTTGAAATCACAGTATTAAAAACGGGCTTACTCTCAGTATCTGAAGTAAACATAATATTTGGATCTTCAGTTATCCGATATATCTCCAATATCTTATTCGGTAATGGAATGAGATAACTATCGCAGAGTTCTGGATCACAAGTAGTTCCCGTATTCGTTGCAGGTATAAAATATGCCTTTTTTCCACCAATAGTTGTTATTTGTTCTCCGGATAAATCACCCCAGATTAAGGCAGGATTTGCTGCATTTTTATTAATTTCATTATACGCCTGAATTGAAAGATTTCCTGGATTGTCTATATTTCTAATATCTATTATCCGAGGAGAGTTATCTCGTGCATTAATAGAAATTAATCCAACAACTTCATCTGGATAGACTGGCTGAGTTGTCTTTACAGACGGTGGATACTTAAAAGAAAATCCTAATTTTGGATTTGTATACGTTCTCCATGTCGCACTTACTGATGCGTCAACAGTCGGAATGACTATTCCTACTGTTGGTGTTGGTTTCATAACACCTGGAGCGGTAGCAACTGGTAGAGGAGTAGGCGGTACGTTTTTCATCCCAAGAAAGTATGCACCCGCACCTACAGCAGCAAGAAGTATTATTGCAATAAGAATGAGAAACGTTTTTGATGGACCAGATGATTGTGGTTGTGGGGCTACGACTGTTTGATTGTTAACAGGTTGTGGATTTTGATTCTCCATGTAACTACTGTCTCATATTGGGCAGGGGATATCAAGTTTAACTAAGTTTATATTGAAACACCAAACTAATCCTTATGTCCTATTCAGCTCCGAGGAGTGGGGGAAGTTAGAACCTTATTTCTTAACCCTTGATTTTAGAAAGAGTTTGATGTATAAAACATTTCATGAGCGGGATCGGAAAAGAAAGAAGATCAGAGGGTCCAGGTAAACAATTCGGAGCACCTGAAATAGCAGAGATACTCATTGGAGATCTTATTGGTACCATTGCCTCGAAACCTGATGTGGATACTTTAGGCCAAAGAGCAATAAACATGTTTCAAGGCAGTGAAGGGTTAGCAAGAACATCTAGTTTATGGATGGAGGTGCAAGTAACAGGCGATCCTAGATTATTAATGGGCATGATGATGAATGATAGGGGCGTTGTTATAGATACAAGTACCCTTCGAGATGAGCTTGTTGGTCATATACAAGGCTTCCTTGCTCTTACACCAGATGCACGACAGGAATATGTATTAAATCTGCAAAGACAACAACAGCATCCTAGAAGTCCTAAATAAATATCTCCGATTAATTACTCCGTAAAATTAAGGTAATTAGACTGTAATACCAATCTAATCCTCATGTCCTATTCAGCTCCGCGGCTAGGACTCGAACCTAGAACCTTGTCGTTAC
>CAZKLH010000007.1:0-17836 GCA_964553595.1 uncultured Gammaproteobacteria bacterium
CCCTCCCCGTCAATAGTCAAATTATAAAATATCGCTGACCTCCGAGGACCATGGAAAAAGTTAGAGCCTTATTTTTAAGCTAGGCTGCAGTTTTTTGATTTCCCATTTGTCGAGCAAGAGCACCCAGCATATCAAGCTGTTTTTGACCAGATGTTTTAGAAAATACTCTTTCTTTTTGTGCATGTTGTTTGCTGTTTTCAAATGCTTGCCCAACCACCCCATCAGGAATATCAGCGTCTGCCACTAATCGTGAAACTGCAAAACGTTCGCGATTATTTACCGCTTGAAATCCTGCAATATGGAAACTTTCAAAACCAGATTTATCGTGATTAAATCCATGAAGATCACTGTCATACATAAGATCTCTCATAGCAACATCCCCACCTTCTTCAGAAGAAACATTTTCATCAACAAGGCTAATTGTTGGTGCTTCAAAACCAGAGACATCTCTTTTGCCAGGAGTTTTCTGATAATATCTTAATTCACCATGTCCGTTTTCCCACTTCTCCACACCCATCTGTAAAGAAATTAACAAACCCTTCTCGCCATACTGATACCTATTGTCATCAGTTTTGCCTTCTTCGCCTGGCACTTTTATCCATATGTCTTTACCATGTTCGTCATGTTGTACTACATCATGCTCCTGATATGTCTCTGGATTATCGGGGTCATACCTATACGCCGGATCTCCAACTGCATATTGCAGGCGTGGTGATTTTTGTACAGCCGTTTTTCTTGCTACGTCCATTGAAGTTTGACCATCCGGAGCAAGTTCGCCTTTATTTATCACGATAGCCCGAATTCCTTCTTTTGTTACCATAATATAATGTCGATACGTAAGAGAGTCAGTTTCTTTTCTCGCTTCATTATATGAGGGGCCCTGAACGTCTACAGGTTGCGAGAGAATAAATACTTCATGTTCTCCAAGGCCAACACGATAGCCTAGTCGTTCGTGTCCGGTTCGAAGAGATTCTCTGTTTTGCCCATCTAAGTCGTGAATCATTCCTTCGGATCTCTCTCGTACTTCTCTCAATCGTTGTTGTTCCTGTTGTCCAGGCGTCAAGGGTTTAGTTTCTATTGTAGTAACAGCTTTATCGCCATATGCTTCAGGTGGAATTGGAGTTATATGATCAGGAGCTATATTCGCAAAAGGATCACTCTCTTTTAACTCATCTACCATTAAATTTACTATATCTGTCTAAAAAATATTTGTCAAGAATTTAATAATGGCTGTGTTTTGAAGAGGGGTTCTCCTCGGGGATCCTCCATTGCTGTGCTCACTTTGAAACTCGATATAAAAGTCTATTTAAAAATACGAGTATGCCCAGAGGCTTGTTGAGTAGATGCCATTTTCCTGCAAATACGCTTTCTTTTTTGCAACCGATTGTAAATCTTCAAACCATACCACATGTCTTGCTCCGTTTGCGTCTGTATACGTAATTTTTGTTTCTGCAGATTGACTGTCTCGAACGACTGAACAACCGGCAAACGAACAATTACTTAAAAACTTATTTTTTATTGCACTTTCGCTTAAAGAATCAGCTTGTTTTATACTCTTCCCATTTTCGTCAACTGGCCAATCGTACCCAAACAATCCAAAAACCACATTCAGTTTTTGTGCTGGCACCAGAGCAAGAAAATCAGACGTCATGGTTTTAAAATCGTAGCCAAAAGTATCTTTTCCAGCAAAGGGAAAGTTTGGCCCTGGATCGCCGCCCGCTTTATGAAAATCGTACGCCATAATATACACAACGTCTGCTGACTTTGCTAATGTCGCAACATCGTAGGGACGAATTCGATAAAACGTATCGCCAAAAAGCGTCATGCCAAACTGCAACTTCTGTGCATGTGCACCTGTTTGGAATGAAGAGACAAACGTATTCATCTGATTTACAATGCCAGGCAGTGGAAGCGCTGAAACTTCAAGATCCAAAACAATACCTGAAAATTGATTGTCCTTTGCAAGAGAGATTGTGTCGTCAATTATCTTTTTTTGCAAAGAAGCATCTTTTAAAATTGGAAAAATATATGAGGAATTAATCATGCGAATGGTTAACCATTTTTCACCAGAAACCAATTTTGTAAAGAGCTCAATTTTTTTATATCCTTCTTCATTCCTGTCTATTCCTTTATCGTTAGCGGTGACACCAAAATAGATAAACCTACCAAATCCACCACCTGCGACTGGTTGATTGGTAAGCGTCCAGTACGGAACAAAAAGCGATTGCTCACTCTTGGTTTTCTGTTGTGGGTCGACAGAAGGCGAAACGATTATCGCGTGTGTGAATTCCATCAGGTCAAATTCTTCATCTTTCTTATTGCTGACTAACTTATTGCTGACTAAGAAAAAATAAACCAACACGCCAATCAATCCTAAAACAACAATAAAAAATAGCTTTTTCATAACAGACATTGTATCATTTTGTGCTGAATAAACCCCAGTATTGCATTCATGAGAATTGATTAGCTATACTCATAGTATGAAATGGATTAAAACAAACCTCCTCACGGTTATTCTGATTGGTATTGTCGCTTTTCTTGTTATTAAACAAAACGGTATTTCGCAGATGCAACCATTGCAATCCCAATATTCACAAGGATTGGCAAACATAGACGTGATGACTGCGCCTTCTGGTAGCGCCCCTTTGGCAAAATCAATGGGCATCATGCAACAAGCCTCTGATAATCGCGTTGTTATACGAGAATCTAATCTCTCGTTGTTGGTTGAAGATGTAGAAAAAACCGGAGACAAAATTATCTCGTATGCAAAACAATCTGGCGGATATATGGTGGATACCTCATACACAAGACCCACAGAATCACCGTTTGCAAACATAACGGTTCGCGTACCCACAGAAAAGCTCGATGAAGCGCTTGTCTACTTTAAATCTCTCTCATTAAAAGTAACAAGTGAAAACCTAGTTGGCACAGACGTTACCGATCAATATACCGATATACAATCGAGACTCGACACGTTGAATCAAGCTCGCGCAAAATTTGAGGAGATTATGGCAAAAGCAACCAGCGTCGACGACATTGTAAATGTCCAGCAACAATTAATGAATATTCAAGAACAAATAGACTCGTACAAAGGACAACAAAAAGCAATCGACGAAAACGCAAAATTAACAAAAATCATCGTGTATCTTTCAACCGACGAGCTTGCCCTTCCCTACACGCCAGACACAACGTTTCGACCAGCAGTTATTTTTAAACAAGCAGTACGAAGCTTGTTAAATACGCTCAGATTAGCAGGTGAGGGGGTCATTTGGCTCGCAGTCTACTCGCCAGCGATTATAGTTGTAATCGTACTATATTTTGGATATAAAAAACTGAAGAAAAAGCCGCTAAAACAATAATTACTTCGTTTTTACCAAAAAATATTCTTCTTTTGGAAGCCCTGCTTGGTTTTTAAGGATTCGTTCGACATCGTGTATTTGTGATTGATGACAATGCATTGCTTTTACTTTTGTATCCCACACGTCTTTGGTTTGTACCACTTTATCGATTTCTGATTTTTTATATCCTGGCGGAAAATAAATATAGTATTCCTTATTAAGCTCTCTTGAACGGTCGCTTATACAATAATAAAGGAGTGTTTTTGCAAACGAAAGCCTTTCAAACACATAGGTTGTTGCCATCGAAACAGCAATATGATCTATGTGTCCAGAAATTCCTCTGTTTTCGAACGTAAGAATTGTCTCTGGTTTTATTTTTTCAAGCTGCAATTTTAAATTTCTTGCAACATCGTGATACATATTATTGCACAGACTTCCATCTTTATACCCCAAAAAATACACCTTTTTAACACCTAATATTTTTGCTGATTCTAGAAGTTCTTTTCTGCGAATTTCTGACAATTCTTCAGTTTTTTTTGAGCTGTTTTTTCCAGCATCGCCATTTGTGACACAAATAACATACACATCATGATCTTTTGCAAATATTGCAATTGATCCTCCTGGTCCAAACGCTTCATCGTCGGGATGAGCAAACACACACGCAATTGTTTTTTTCATTGATGAAAGTATAGAAGAATGCCCAAGAGATTACAACAGAGGATTGCCACAGCTATCCAAACGTAAATGCGAAGACCTTGGTACCAGCCGTTTTAAAATCAAGACGAAGCACATGATCTTCTGTTTTTCCCCGAAGATCAATAAGACTATAAAGGCGCGCCATATCTAAAATGACCTGCCCATTGACGACGTCGGTCCCACTATTTGATGCATCAACTTTTTTCCCATCCAAAAAGACTTCTATGACGTCGTTTTTGTCTTTTGGTGTAATTACAAGAAATACTTTTTGAGCAAAGAAGTGAAACGTCAACGACGCATTCCTACTGCTACTCGCAAATTCATCTTGCAAATCCCACTCGCCTGTGTAGGCAAAATCGTGCAATGGAACTATATTTGACAGACTGAATGTTTGCATTCCAACAGAGGGTTGTTCATTTGAATCTAATCGCTCCATTTTACTTAATCCAAGATACGTTTCTGGACTAATCGGCATCGTTGGTGTTTGATCTGCTTGGTTGACCAACGATGTATCGGTTTTTGCTCCTTTTTCCAAAAGCAGTGCTTTAATCGCCATTTCCATTTGGTCATACTCGCCTTCACCAAAATGGGTTCTTCTCACAATGCCTTTTGCGTCAATCAAATATTCTGCGGGCCAATATTGATTGTTAAATGCATTCCATGTTGCGTAATCGTTATCTTGCGCAACGGGATAGTGAATGTTGTATTGCTTTATTGCCCCCAACACGTTCTGCGTTTCTTTTTCAAAAGCAAATTCAGGCGTATGCACACCGATTACGACGAAACCTTCATCTTTATACTTGTCGTACCATTTGGTAACGTACGGAAGTGTTCGAATACAGTTAATACAGGTATATGTCCAAAAATCAACAAGAACAACTTTCCCTTGAAGCGACTTTACAGTAAGAGGTTGTTCTGGATTTAGCCACTTGGTAATTCCAACAAATTCTGGTGATTGATAATTTTCATTTAACAATGAGCTTGTATTTTGAGACGTGGTATTTGCAGTTTGTTTTCCTTTAAGAATATCTAATTGCTGTTTTACCGCACTGTTGCTTTCAAAACCATTTAATGCTTGACTATATTGCGGAAAAATATCCAAAAGCTTTGCTTGAATTACTGTGTCGTAATTCGTATAGATTGCTACTGCGGTGAGAATCATAATAACGCCAAATATCTTTTGAATTTGCCCAGTATATTTACCGATAAATCGAGTTTTTATTACAAGGGTTTGCCCGCCATAGGCGAAGAAAAAAAGCGGGATGCCAACACCGATAGTATAAAAAAGCGTTACCAAAACCAAACTCGTGCTCACATTTCCAACAGCGGCAAGCGTTGCAATTGTTGCCAAAATAGGGCCTGCGCACGGTGACCATACAATCCCCAAAGAAAGCCCGGTAATAAATCCTGTACCAAAGTCATTTCCCTTCCTCTGTCCTGTTTGCCCAAAAATACTCCCTACCTTCGTAATAAATAATTCCAATATGTTTGAAAATGCTGGAATAATCATGGTTAAGCCCAAAAAACCAATTACTATTACCGCCATAAGACGCAGAATACTTGGGTTAATGTGGAGCATCTAAATAAGAGTCGAGATAGCAAGCGTAAAAAATGCAAAAGAAAGCATAATACCAAGCGTTATCCCAAGAGGCTTTTTATGTCCACTTCCAGAAATTGATGCAGAAAGAATAATTGGCAAAAGCGGCCAGATACAAGGGGCTAAAATTGTTACCAATCCAGAAAGAAAGGCAAAAAATAACAGTATTATCATAGAAGTAACGCTTGACTATTTAGAAAAGGCATTCTATAACTAGAATACAGTAATTATTATAGTATATATTCGTGATACATATTGCCTCATTTCTCATTTTTTCCCAAAATCCAGAGCCTCTTGTTACCTTCTACTAACATGTCTTCCAACAAAAGCCAGATATTGCACGAGGTGAATTTAAAGGGTTCTCGCTTGACCACATAAAACTGCTTATTGGACCGCACAGCAAAGTTAAAGGAAAAAGCAAAAATCCTGAGCGGATCATGTTTAATCTCGAAACCAACGATGTAGAAAAAGAATTTGCAAGAATAAAATCTCTGAGAGCAACAACAATACAGGAGCCCTATCACCCGGAGCACAGACAAGAAATTACCATGGCCACATTCGCAGACCCAGATGGTAATTTTTTCCAGATTATGTCACCTATTAATCTTGTGAATATGGAATGAAAGGAGGTCGAATACAATGCAGCACATAAATATTATCGCTTTGTTTATTTCGGCGGTTATCAACATGGCTGTTGGAGCACTGTGGTATTCTCCAATTCTCTTCTCAAAGCAGTGGACACAACTTATCGGAAAGACAAGCAAAGAGCTTAAAAATAATATGCCAAAATCAGCATATTTTATTAGTTTTTGCCTCGCAATTGTTATTTCGTTTGTGCTTTCACAAATAATTCACGCGACAAATATGAATACCCTTGTTGCTGGTGCAAAAGTTGGATTCTTTGTATGGCTCGGGTTTGTAGCAACAACGCTTCTTCCTGATTATATGTTTTCAGGAAGACCACTCAAACTTTACACCATAAACGTTTCTTACCATCTCGTGTCATTCATGCTTATGGGAGCAGTTCTTGGAGGATGGTACTGAGTAAGATTGACTGACTGCTGTTAATTGTCGGATTCAGAGCTTGTTTGTCCTTTTCCTTCTGTCATGGCCAAAAGATTTCCCATTTCTTTTAGAAATTTTTTGGCGTGTTTTCTACTCATCCCAACCCTGGCAACAATGCGTACTTGATTTGTTGTGCCAAGCTTCTGACAAACATCAAATACCAATCCGTCTTCATTGGTCGTCATGAAAATGTTGTCTGTGTAAAGAATCGGAGTGGTATCTAAATTAACATTGACCGAAACTTCCTGATTTACTGGTTGTTGATTTTGTTTTGGTTGATTTGCGATTGGTCTCACCCCCTTTCTAATAATAGACTATACTAGATAAAGGAAAACAGCCTGTCAAGAGAGGGAACTTTACTATAGGCTATTGACAGCCTGTAAGTCCGTGTGATATACACATAAACACTTCAAGAAAAATACAAAGGGTATTTTACCTGGGTTTTTTTTGTTGTATAGGTAGAACATACTAGAGGGTAATTATTTACAGATGCCAAATCTTGACACAAGAAACAAAAGGCTAGATTGGGGAAAAGAATACTTCTCCTTACCCGAATTCGATCTGCTCGCGATACAGAAAGACTCGTACAGATGGTTTCAAGAGGCTGCGATTGGGGAAATTTTACAAGAAATATCTCCTGTTGATGACTTTACCGAAAAAAACTGGAGTCTTTCATTTTCGGAATACAGGTTTGGGAAACCCAATGTTACACCGCAAAACGCGATTGCGAAAGGCGTTACGCTTGACGCACCGCTATACGTTAAGGCAACACTGACAAATAAAAAGACCGAAAAAACGCAATCCCAAGAAGTGTTTTTAGGTGATATCCCCCAAATGACCCAACAAGGAACATTTATTGTTAATGGTGTTGAAAGAGCTGTTGTTAATCAATTAGTTCGTTCCCCTGGAGTTTTTTTCACCGCATTCCAAGATCCAGTTACTGGAAAAACCCTCTACACAGCAGAAATTAGACCAACGCATGGCTCATGGCTTGAATTCTCAACTACAAGACACGACACCATTACCGTTAAAATAGACAGACGAAGAAAGTTTTTGGCGACAACATTTCTTCGAGCAATCGGTATTTCTTCAAACAACGAAATAAAAGACAAGTTCAAACCAGTTGATTCCTACGATAATTCATCTGCAATCAACACAACGCTGGTAAAAGACACAACGCAAAATGAAACAGAAGCAGTTGTTGAAATCTTTACCAAAATGCACCCTGGAGAACCAGTTGTTTTAGAAAAAGTAAGAGAAAATTTTAACGATCTCTTTTTCAACAGCAGACGATACGATTTGGGTGTTGTTGGCAGATATAAAATGAACAAAAAACTTGGAAAAGTGCCAGGTTTTACTCCAACAGAAGAGCGCGTATTAACAGTAACTGATGTTATTGCAGCAATAAGCTATTTGATCATGCTTTCAAAGGGAGCAGGAATTGTTGATGATATCGACAGTCTTGCAAATCGCCGCGTTCGTTGCGTTGGAGAACTTGTTGCAACAACAGCATTCAGAGTCGGAATACTTCGGCTTGAGAGAAGCATTAAAGAACGCATGAGTCTTATCCAGGCAGATACCCCTGTTGCAATTTCAAACCTTGTGAATGCAAGACCAATCATGGCATCTATTAACGAGTTTTTTAGAACCTCACAGCTTTCTACTATTTTAGATCAAACAAATCCATTGTCTGAAATCGATAACTTAAGACGCCTTACTGTTATGGGTACTGGGGGAATTTCTAGAGAGCGCGCTGCATTTTCAATTCGAGACATTAATAGTTCTCAGTATGGACGTATTTGCCCAATACGATCTCCTGAGGGTCCAAATATTGGTCTTGTTACCTATATGGCACTCTATGCACGAGTGAATGATTATGGATTTCTAGAAACTCCATACCGGCTTGTTGAAAAAGAAAAAAAAGGATCAAAAACTGTCGTTCGAGCAACCGATACTATTTCGTACCTTTCTTCAGACGACGAAGCAGAACGCTACATTACCCATGCTACCGTTTTATCAACTGACAATACTATCGAACCAGAAAGAGTGCCTGCCAGGTTTGGCGGAGAGTTTTTGGAAGTAGAAAAAGAAAAAATTGAATATATCGATATTACTCCACGTCAAGTTGTGGGAACAGCGGCTTCACTTATTCCTTATGTAAGCCATGACGAAGCAAACAGAGCCCTCATGGGAACGCACATGCAATGCCAAGCAGTACCATTAGTCAACCCAGAAAGCCCAACTGTTGGCACAGGAATGGAAGGAACAGTATCTCAAGTTATGAAACGTGTTGTCAAAGCACCATTTGATGGAAAAATAACATCAAGCGATGCACGATCTGTAACTATCGAAGGAAAAGAAGGAGAAAAAACAACATTTGCCGTTGAAGCATTCAGAAGAACATCTCAAGCAACAGCATACACACAAAAAGTTTTGGTAAAATCTGGACAACATGTCGTAAAAGGTGATGTGCTTATTGACGGACCTGCATCCGATGGCGGAGAGCTCGCACTTGGACAAAATCTTCTTATTGCATATGCATCGTTTGACGGATTAGGATACGAAGACGCAATTGTTATTTCCGACAGACTCGTTAAAGAAGACGTGCTGTCTTCGATTCACATCGAAAGATACGAAGCATCGGTTGTCGAAACAAAACTAGGCCCTGAGGAAACAACAAGAGACATTCCAAATGTATCCGAAGAAGACCTCATGCATCTTGATGATGAAGGGGTTGTTGCGATCGGAAGCGAAGTTGCACCAGGAGATATCTTGGTTGGAAAAATTGCACCAAAAGGCGAAACAGAATTAACCGCAGAAGAAAGATTGCTTCGAGCAATTTTTGGAGAACAAGCACGGGAAGTTCGAGACACATCACTTCGTATGCCTCATGGAGAGCGAGGAACAATTATTAGCGTACAAGTTCTTGATAGGAAAAAAGGCGACGAACTCGAACCGGGATCTCTTCGAAAAATTATTGTTGAAGTTGCACAATTTAGACATGTCGTGATTGGCGATAAGCTTGCAGGAAGACATGGAAATAAAGGTGTTATCTCTAAAATTCTTCCCATGGGAGACATGCCATATCTTGAAGATGGAACTCCAGTTGATATCATTATCTCCCCAATCAGCGTGTTGGCTCGTATGAATTTAGGGCAACTTTTGGAAGCACATCTTGGGTGGGCCGCGAGAAAATTAGGCATGAAGATTGCTGTTCCAGTTTTTGAAAATATTCTTGAAGAAAAAATTGTTGAACTTTTGAAAAAGGCAGATTTACCAGTCAATGGAAAAGCAACATTATATGATGGCAGAACCGGCAAAGCATACGAAAACCCAGTTGTGGTTGGTATTGAATACATTATGAAACTTATTCACATGGTCGAAGACAAAACGCATGCACGCTCAACAGGACCATACAGTCTTGTCACACAACAACCATTGGGCGGAAAAGCACAGATGGGTGGACAGAGACTTGGAGAAATGGAAGTTTGGGCACTTGAGGCACACAGAGCTCGCTATATACTTCAAGAGATGCTTACTATAAAATCAGATGACGTTGTTGGAAGGTCCAAAGCATTCGAAGCAATTGTTAAAGGCGTTGATATCCCAACTCCAAAAGTTCCAGAGTCATTCAAGGTTCTTATCAAAGAACTTCAGGCAATTGGACTCAATGTGTTACCAATCGGGGCTGTTATTAATGCAGACGAACCAATTATGGCTCCTAAAGTTGAAGAAAAAATCGAAAAAGATGCAAAAGAATTACAAGAAACACTTGAAGGGCAAGTTATTGCAGACGAGAGTGAACAAAAAGCACCGGAGGCACCAGTAGTAAATGAATAATACACAAAAAGCCAGACCAAAGGAAGTTACCGTTGCAGATTTTAAATCGCTTCGTTTGCTTTTGGCAAACAAAGAAGACATTTTATCGTGGTCATATGGCGAAATAACCAAGCCAGAAACCATTAACTATCGAACACTCCGACCAGAAAAAGACGGATTGTTTGATGAGCGAATTTTTGGCCCAACAAAAGACTGGGAATGTTATTGTGGCAAATACAAAAGAATCCGTTATAGAGGCATTGTCTGCGACAAATGCGGTGTTGAAGTAACACTGTCACGCGTAAGAAGAGAACGCATGGGACACATTACGCTTTCATCGCCAGTTGCTCACGTGTGGTTTTTCAAAAGCAGCTCATCGCCTCTCTCTCTTATTCTTGATGTAACCCAAAAAAATCTTGAATCGGTCATCTACTATGCGTCGTACCTTGTTATTGGCGTTGATGAAAAAAAGAAAAAAGACGCATTCGAAGTTTTAGCAAAAACAATAGAAAAAAGAAAAGAAACACTAAAACAGGAATACAAACTTGAAGAAAAAGAGGTTACCGAAGGAACAAAAGAAAAAAAGAAAGAGTCAGGAGACGTGAGCAGAGAACAAAAAGATATTATTTCACAGGAATTAGATCTTGTGAAAAGACAAAAGATCGCTCGCCTTACAGAACGATTTGATAATGAAAGTAAGAAGCTCGACGAAATCGCAGGCGCACTCATGCGACTTTTGAAAAGCTTGCGAATTGGCAGCGTTTTGTCTGAAGATGAGTATTTTAAAATTTTAGAATACGACGTTCCCCTCTTTTTAACGGTCAAAACCGGCGCAGAAGCACTCTTGGATGTATTACAGCACATTGATCTCTCTGGACTTATCGTCATGTTGCGAAAAGAAGCCGAAAGCGCAAGTGGCGCAAAATACATAAAAATTGTTAAAAGACTCAGGCTCTTGGAATCAATGAGAAAAGCAGAGGTAAAACCATCTTCCATGATTTTAAGTATTCTTCCTATCATTCCACCAGATCTTCGTCCTATGGTTCAGTTAGTTGGTGGAAGATTTGCAACATCAGATCTTAATGACTTATATAGAAGAGTTATTAACCGAAACAATCGTCTCAAGCATTTAATAAGCCTTGGCGCACCAGAAATTATTTTACGAAACGAGAAGAGAATGTTGCAAGAATCTGTTGATGCGCTTATCGATGCATCACAAAGGTCGAGTCAGATTGCCTCTTCTCCACTCAGATCGCTTTCCGACATGTTGCGCGGTAAGCAAGGACGATTTAGACAAAATCTCCTAGGAAAACGCGTTGATTACTCTGGTCGATCAGTTATTGTTGTTGGTCCACAGCTTAATTTGTACGAATGTGGATTACCAAAAGAAATGGCTCTGGAAATGTTTAAACCATTCGTCCTTCGAGAAGTTATTGTCAGAGGTTTTGCACCAAACATCAAGTCAGCAAAACGATTTATCGAAAAAAGGCCACCAGAAGTCTTTGACATCTTGGAAGAAATTACAAAAAATCATCCAGTACTGTTGAATCGTGCACCAACACTGCACAAACTTGGCATGCAGGCATTTTTCCCAATTCTTATCGAAGGATCTGCAATCAGCTTACATCCTTGTGTTTGTAACGGATACAACGCAGATTTCGACGGAGATCAAATGGCAGTGCATATTCCTCTTTCTAAAAAAGCACAGCAAGAAGCAATTGATCTTATGCTACCAAGCCATAATTTGCTAAAACCTGCAGACGGCAGTCCAATTACACTTCCTAACAAAGAAATGGCTCTTGGTACGTTCTACTTAACCAGCATCGACAAAAGAACCAGAAGAGAAGAGCTTCCAACATTCTCCGACATGAGAGAAGCACTTCTTGTTCATGCATTATCCAAAGTTCAATTGCGAGAACCAATACAAGTGAGAATTGATGGAGAGATTATTGAAACAACCTGTGGAAGAATTCTTTTTAACGAACAATTGCCAAAAGAATTAGGCTTTTACAACGAACCAATAAAAGCATCCACAATTAAACGAATTATTACAAAAGCACTCACCGAATGCACGTCAGATCGCGTTGTACAACTTATCGACAATATTAAATCTCTTGGTTTTTACGGAGCAACAATCTCTGGTATTTCAGTGTCTGTTTTTGACAACGAAATGGTTCCTCAGAAAAATGATCTTATTGGAGAAGCAGAAAACAAAGCATCACAAATAGAAGACGAATACCAAAAAGGTCTTATTACCAACGATGAGAAAAAACGCTTGTCCAACGAAATGTGGCTTGAAACCACCGATACGATTGCCGATCTTACCTGGAATAATTTAAAAGAACAAAACGCCATTAAAGTTATTATCGACTCAGAAGGAGCTCGAGCCGGAAAAGAACAGTTAAAACAGCTTTCGGCAATGAGAGGACTTATTTTGGATCCGTTAGGAAAAATCGTTGAACTCCCAATTACTTCAAATTTTAGAGAAGGTCTTTCTATTTTTGAGTACGTTGCATCAGCCAGAGGTTCGAGAAAAGGACTTACCGATTCAGCGCTTAAAACTGCAAATGCAGGATATTTAACACGAAGACTTGTTGACGCATCTCATGATGTGATTATCAGACAGGTTGATTGCGGCACAGAAGAGGGTGTTGTGATCCGAAAAGACGAACCAGAAAGAGTTACGCCTTTTGCACAACGACTCACCGGAAGATTTACAGCAAAAGCAGTTGTTTCAAAGAGAAAAGAAATTGTAAAAGCAAACGAAGAAATAACCGAAGAACGGGCAAAACTTATTGCAGAAAGCGATGCAAAAGAAGTTATCGTTCGTTCACCTATCACATGCGTCCTTTCCTATGGCATTTGTGCCAATTGTTATGGCTGGGATTTTGCAACCAGAAAAAGAGTCGATATGGGAGTTCCTGTTGGAGTTGTTGCCGCGCAAAGTATTGGAGAACCAGGAACACAGCTTACCATGCGTGTTAGGCACTTCGGAGGTGTTGTTATGTCTGACGTTACTCAAGGTCTTCCAAGAGTCGAAGAACTATTCGAAATGCGAACACCAAAAAATCTTTCTCCAATTTCTGAAATTACCGGAAAAATAAGCATCGAAACAACAGAAGATGGCTATAAAATAAGTGTTAAAAACACAAAAATAAAACCAGTCGAAGAGCAAGAATACTTTATTCCCCTAACTGCAACGCTTTCTATTACCGATGGCGATGAAGTATCTGCTGGAACACCATTTGGACAAGGATACTTGGATCCAAAAGAAATACTCAAAGTTGGAGGATTACTTTCTTCACAAAAATATATTATCTCCGAAGCACAAAAAGTGTATGAATCACAAGGAATCGTTATCGACGACAAACATTTTGAAGTAATCCTTCGAAAAATGTCTGACAAAGTAATTATCGAAACCGTTGGAGACACATCGCTTGTTCCTGGAGATTTTGTTACAAAAACAAGATTCGAAGAAATCAATGCAGAAATTCTTTCTCAAGGTGGAGAGCCAGCAACTGCAAGGCAAATTATTCTAGGTATTACCAAGGCGGCTTTATTCTCAGACTCATGGCTTTCTGCAGCCTCATTCCAGGAAACAACAAAAGTGTTAACCGAAGCAGCACTTGAAGGGCAAGACGATAAGCTTATTGGTCTAAAAGAAAACGTTATTATTGGAAGACTCATTCCAGTTGAAGACAAGCAAGTACTTGAAGTATAATAGACCCTTATGCCTACACTATCGCAGCTGACAAAAAGAGGAAGAAAGAAAAAAGCAAAGAAAACACGCTCAACCGCGTTAACACGGCTTTATAATGCGAGAGAACGCGTGTATAAAACAATTATGTCTCCTCAAAAAAGAGGCGTTGTTACCCTGGTAAAAACAATGACGCCAAAAAAACCAAACTCAGCCCTTCGAAAAGTTGCTCGTGTGAAACTATCCAACAGAACCGAAGTAACTGCATACATTCCAGGTATTGGTCATTCACTTTCTGAGCACGGAATTGTGCTTATTCGAGGAGGAAGAGTCCGAGATTTGCCAGGTGTAAAATATCATATTATTCGTGGAAAATATGATCTTTTAGCAGTAGAGACTCGAAGGACGTCACGGAGTAAATATGGACAGAAAAAAGGAGCTGGCGGAACTGCAGGACCAAAAGTAGTCGGCGGAGCGCCCGCAACTCCAGCTGCTCCAGCACCCGCGACAGCGGCATAAGATTATGAGACACAAAAAAGTAGCAAAAAGAGACGTTACACCAGACATTTTATACCAAAGCAAAATGGTTACCAAATTTATTAACCAAATTATGAAAGATGGTAAAAAAACTGCTGCGCAAAAAGCCATGTATAACGCATTTGCCTTAATTGAGAAGCAGCAAAAAAACGCCCTTGAAATATTTGAGTTAGCAATACAAAATGTTGGGCCAAAACAAGAAGTTAAAGCCCGTCGTGTTGGTGGTGCATCCTATCAAGTTCCAGCAGAAGTAAGAGGAGAGAGAAAATTGTCTTTAGCAACCAGATGGATTATCGAATCAGCAACTGCAAGACCCAACAAAGAATACCACAGCTTTGCAGAAAAACTTGCAGCAGAATTGCTAGATGCAAGCCAAAATCAAGGCGCTGCAATCAAAAAACGAGACAACGTTCTCCGCATGGCAGAGGCAAACCGAGCCTTCGCCCACTTCCGCTGGTAAATTACCCTCCGCAGATATCAACTAATTAAATTGAGAAAACTTGAGGTTACTCTATGGTGATTCCGAGGATTTTGTCGCCGATTTGCATTTTATTAACCACGTCCATACCTTTTGTTACGATACCAAAATTTGTATATTGATTATTTAGCCACGATGCATCGGTTTTTACAATAAAAAATTGTGAATCATTCGAAACAGTAATATCTCCTCCCCTTGCAACTCCCAACGAACCGACAACAAAAGGCTTCTTGTTCAACTCTGTTGCCATTTTTCCACCACCAGTTCCATCCCCTTTTGGATCTCCACCCTGGACTACCCAATCTTCAACTCTATGAAATGTTAAATCTTTATAATAGCCGCTTTTTGCCTTACTAATAAAATTAGCAACCGTATTCGGCGCATCGGCTGTATACAAAGACAGCGTTATGTCTCCCCTACTTGTGCTGATAACTGCTGTGCTTGCCGTGCTAGCGGGTTCTTGGGTAACTGTAGGAGTATTGGTTGCTGTAGGAGCTGTTGTTGCACCAGGCGCCTTGGTGGCTGCTGGCGAAATAGATGCTGAAGGTGTTGCTTGCATAGGTGTTTCTGTTGGATTTACAACTGGTATATTTTTTACTATCTGCTGCGGTTTTGTATTTTGATTACTCAATCCGATGAGTGCAAAAACGCCTGCAATAACGATTGCCGAAAATAACACAATCTTATCCACGCCCCATTATAGCACAAATTTTTCCAGCTCACGGCTCGCTTCTGCAAAAAAAATATGGTATACTCAAAGTATAAATTCTGAATTCAGAAAGCATGCAATGCTTAGAGTTTAGGATTTATTTTTATTATGGCAGACCAACCAAAAGTTACCGATTTAAATAAAATTAGAAATATTGGCATTATTGCTCATATTGATGCTGGAAAAACCACCACAACCGAGCGAATTTTGTTCTACACCGGAAAAAGCTACAAAATTGGTGATATCGACGAAGGAACAACGGTTATGGATTGGATGGAAGAAGAAAGAAAACGAGGAATTACCATTGTCTCTGCTGCAACAACCACATTTTGGATACATTCACCTCTTGGCGCGCCAGAAAAAAACGATCCCTTTAGAATCAATATTATTGATACGCCTGGACACGTTGATTTTACCGCAGAAGTCGAACGATCACTGCGTGTTTTAGACGGCGGTATCACTGTTTTAGATGCAGAAGAAGGCGTTCAGTCACAATCAGAAACTGTTTGGCGCCAGGCAGACAAATATAATGTGCCAAGAATTTGTTTTATTAACAAAATGGACAAACTCGGTGCTGATTTTTTCGCAACAGTCAAAAGTATCGAAAACAAACTGGGTGCAAATCCAGCAGTTATGGTTCTCCCCATTGGCGTTGAATCTACTTTTAAAGGAACTGTTGACCTTCTCCATAAAAAAGCGCTTGTGTGGGGATCAGACGAATTAGGCGCAAAATACGAAGTGCTCGATGAAATTCCAGAGGACTTAAAACAGCAAGTCGAAGAACATCGCCACAAGTTGGTCGAAAAAATTGCCGAAACAGACGACGTACTTTTAGAAAAATACTTAAATAATCAAGAAATTTCTATTGATGAATTAAAAGCAGCGCTTAGACGTGCTGTTATTGCCTACAAATTGGTTCCTATTTATGCTGGCTCTTCGCTTCGCAACAAAGGCGTGCAGCCACTGCTAGATGCCGTTGTTGATTATCTTCCATCACCTCTTGATCTTGGCATCCTCAAAGGACTCGATCCAAAAACTCAAGAGCAAGTAACACGAAAATTATCACCAGACGAACATATTTCTGGACTCGCATTCAAAATTCAGGTCGATCCTCATGTTGGAAAGCTCACTTACTTTAGAGTCTATTCTGGAAAAGTCGCCGCTGGATCATACATTTATAACAGCACAAAAAATAAAACCGAGAGAATAGGACGGATTCTCTTGATGCATGCAAACCAAAGAGAAGAACTCAAAGAAGCATCTGCTGGAGAAATTGTTGCACTTGTGGGACTTAAAGAAACCGGAACTGGCGATACTTTGTGCGACGAAAAGGCACCGATTGTTTTGGAAAAAATTTCTTTTCCAGAACCAGTTATTTCTTTGGCAATCGAACCAAAAACAAAAGCCGATCAAGAAAAACTTGGCTACGCTCTCAAACGCCTTATGGAAGAAGATCCAACATTCCAAGTAAAAACCAATCACGAAACAGGACAAACCATTATTTCGGGTGTTGGAGAATTACAATTGGAAGTAAAAGTAAATACTATGAAAAGCGATTTTGGTGTTGAAGCAAATGTTGGCGCACCACAAGTTGCCTATAAAGAAACAGTCTCCGAAAAAGCCGAAGCAGAAGGAAAATATATTCGACAATCTGGTGGACGTGGACAATATGGGCACTGCTTTTTGCGCATTGAACCAAAAGGACGAGGAGAAGGTTTTGAATTTGTGAATGCAATTAAAGGAGGAGCAATTCCTGCAGAATTTATTGGCTCTGTAGAAAAAGGTGTCAAAGAAACTATGGAAAATGGCATTTTGCTTGGCTATCCAATGGTAGACATGACAGTCACTTTGTATGATGGAAGTTTCCACGAAGTTGACTCGTCAGATATTGCATTCAAAA